>NZ_CP022161.1:10785956-10989391 GCF_002214185.1 Streptomyces capitiformicae
CATCAGCGGGACGAACGCGCACGTGATCCTGGAGCAGGCACCCGCCGACCAGGGTCCGCCCGCGGACGACAGCCCGGCCTCGGAGCCGCGCGTACTGCCGTGGATCGTCTCGGCACGCGACGAGACGGCCCTGCGGGAGCAGGCACGCCGACTGCACACCCACGTGACCGCGCACCCGGAGCTCGACCCGGCCGACGTCGGCTTCTCGCTGGCGACCACCCGGGCCCGCCTCGAGCGGCGCGCCGCCGTCGTGGGCACCAGCCGTGCGGAGCTGCTGGCCGGCCTGGACGCGTTGGCGAGCGGTGAACGGGCGCTGTCAGTGGTGCACGCGAGCACCCGGCGGCAGGGCAAGAGGGCGTTCCTGCTGACCGGCCAGGGCAGTCAGCGCCTGGGCATGGGACGCGACCTGTACGAGACCTCGGCGGTGTTCGCCGCGGCCCTGGACGCGGTGTGCGCCCACCTGGACGGCGTGCTGGACCGTCCGGTCAAGGACGTGCTGTTCGCGTCCGCCGACTCGGCGGACGCGGCCCTGATCGACCAGACCGTCTTCACCCAGGCCGGGCTGTTCGCGATCGAGGTCGCCCTGTTCCGGCTCGCCGAACACCACGGTCTGCGGCCGGACTTCCTGCTCGGCCACTCGATCGGCGAGGTCACCGCGGCCCATCTGTCCGGTGTGCTGGACCTGGCCGACGCGTGCCGGCTGGTGGCGGAGCGGGGCCGGCTGATGCAGGCGGCCCGCGAGGGCGGCGCGATGGCCGCCCTGCAGGCGGGCGAGGAGGAGGTCAGGGAGCAGTTGCTGCGCCACGACGCCTCGCGCGTGTCCGTCGCCGCCGTCAACGGCCCCCGGGCGACCGTGGTCTCCGGCGACCACGAGCTCGTGGCCGAGATCTCGACGTACTGGCGCAAGCGCGGCCGCAAGACCAAGGGGCTGCCGGTCAGCCACGCCTTCCACTCCCCGCACATGGAGGAGGTGCTCGACGAGTTCCGGGCCGTCGCGGCGGAGCTGACGTTCCACGAGCCGCGCATTCCGATCGTGTCCAACGTCACGGGCGGACTCGCCGCCCACGAGCAGTTGGCGTCCCCCGACTACTGGGCCGCGCACATCCGCGAGGCCGTCCGCTTCCACGACGGCGTCCGGTGCCTCGCGGGCCTGGGCGTGACCGAGTACCTGGAACTGGGTCCCGACGGTGTGCTCACGGCGTTGACCGCGGACTGCCTGTCCGAGGAGGCCGGGATGCTCGTGCCGATGCTGCGCGCGGGCCGGAACGAACCCGAGTCGGTCGCGTCGGCCCTGGCCGCGGCCCTCCTGCGGGACAGTGCGGCCGACGCCGACTGGTCCGCCTTCTTCCCGGGCGCACGCCGGGTGGATCTGCCCACCTACGCCTTCCAGCACGGCCGTTACTGGCTCGAGGGCGCCGAGGAGCCCGCGGACGCCGCCGGGCTGGGGCTCGCCGCCGCCGGTCACCCACTGCTGGGGGCAGCGGTGCGGGTCGCGGACCGTGACGCGTATCTGTTCACCGGCCGCATCTCCGGTCGTAGCCACCCGTGGCTGACCGGGCATGCCGTGCACGACCTGGTGCTGCTGCCCGCGACGGGCCTGCTGGACCTGGCGCTCGCGGCGGGCGAGCAGGTCGGCTGCGACCGGGTCGAGGACCTGACGCTGGCCGCGCCGCTGGTCCTGCCCGAGCGTGGCGCCGTACAGCTGCAGGTGGTGGTGGCGGAGCCGGACGCCGCGCACCGCCGACCTGTCCAGGTGTACGCCCGCTCCGCGCGGGACGGCGGGGCTGACGTCGCCGAGGCCTGGACCCTGTACGCGGAGGGCCTGCTGTCCGCCGAAGCGACCGTGCCCGAGGGCCTGACGGTGTGGCCGCCGGCCGGCGCCGCCGAGGTGGACCTGGCCGGCGCCTACGAGCGGCTCGCCGCGTCCGGCTACGCCTACGGGTCGGCGTTCATGGGGCTGCGCCGTGTGTGGCGTGGCGAGGGCGAGGTGTTCGCCGAGGTGGCCCTGGGCGAACAGGAGCGGAGGGACGCGGCGGCCTTCGGGCTCCATCCGGCGCTCCTCGACGCCGCCCTGCATCCGCTGCTGCCGGGTGTCGTGGAGGCGGACGGGACCTCCTGGCTGCCGTTCGCCTGGTCGGGAGTGAGCCTGTACGCGACCGGGGCGACCGTACTGCGCGTACGGCTGTCCCTGTCCGACGACAGCGACGGCTCACTGCGGGCCGCGCTGACCGTGGCGGACGGTACGGGTGTCCCGGTGCTGACGGCCGAGTCGCTGCTGCTGCGGCCGCTGGCGCGGGAGGCGCTGCTCGCTGCGGCGGACACCTCGGCGGACGGGCTGTTCCGGGTCGGCTGGAGCGAGGTGCCCGCCCCCGGCACGGCCGCGGACACGGCCGGCTGGGCCGGGCTCGGCGACGACTCCCTCGGGCTGCCCGGCCTCACCGCACACAACGACGTCGGCGCGCTCGGCGCCGCCGTGGCGGCCGGTGCACCGGCTCCGCCGGTGGTACTGCTGCCCGCCGTGTCGCACGCGGCGGACGGCCCCTCCGGGCTCTCCGAGCGGGCGGGCGACGCGGTACGGCGGGTCCTTCTCGCAGTGCGCGAGTGGCTGGCGGACGACCGGCTGGCGGCCTCGCGGCTGGTCGTCGTCACCCGGGGCGCGGTGGCCGTGGGTGCCGAGGACGTCACCGACCTGGCGCACGCCGGTGTCTGGGGGCTCGTCAGGTCCGCGCAGACCGAGAACCCGAGCCGCCTGGTGCTGATCGACCTCGACCCGGCCGACGACGCCCCGGCCGGTGCGGCGCTGGCGGCGGCTCTGGCGGGCAGCGAGCCGCAGGTCGCGGTCCGCTCGGGCGCCCTGCTGGTACCGCGCCTGGCCCGCGCGGCACGCGATCCGGAGGCCGGCGCGCCACGCTGGGACCGGGGGACCGTCCTGATCACCGGTGCGACGGGCACGCTCGGATCCATGCTCGCCCGTCACCTGGTGGCCGAACACGGGGCCCGCAGGCTCCTGCTGCTCAGCCGCCGTGGGCCGGACGCCCCCGGAGCGGCCGAACTGCGCGCCGGCATCGAGGCTCTCGGGGCCGAGGCGGTCCTCGCGGCCTGTGACGTGACCGACCGCGCGTCCCTGGCGAGGGTCCTCGCGGACATTCCGAAGGACCGTCCGCTGACGGCGGTGGTGCACACCGCGGGCGTCGTCGACGACAGCATCGTGGCCCGGCTCAGCCCGGAGCAGCTCGACAGGGTGTTGCGGCCGAAGGTCGACGCGGCCTGGAACCTGCACGAACTCACCCGGGACGAGGAGCTGACCGCGTTCGTGCTGTACTCCTCGGTGGCCGGTCTGCTCGGCACCGCGGGGCAGGCCAACTACGCAGCCGCCAACACCTTCCTGGACGCGCTCGCCGCCCACCGACGGGCCCACGGCCTGCCCGGGACTTCGCTCGCCTGGGGTCTGTGGGCCGAGTCCAGCACCGTCTCCGGCGGCCTCGACGAGACCGACCTGCGGCGGCTGGCCCGGGTGGGCCTGCGGCCGATCGCCACCGACGACGGGCTCGCCCTGTTCGACGCGGCCCCCTCGACCGGTGAGGCCGTCCTCGCCGTCAGCCGGCTCGACTCCGCGGCACTGCGCGGCCGGGGCGCCGAACTCCCGCCGGTGCTGCGCGGCTTCGCGGGATCCGCAGGTCGCAGGACCGCTGCGGCGCACGGTACCGCGGCTGACGAGGTCCCGCTGGCGCAGCGGCTCGCGGCGCTCGGTCCGGTGGAACGGGAACGGGTGCTGACCCACCTCGTGCGCGACCAGGTCGCCGCCGTGCTCGGCCACGCCGACGCGGACCGCGTCGAGGCCGACCGCTCCTTCCAGGAGATCGGCTTCGACTCGCTCACCGCGGTCGAACTGCGCAACCAGCTGAACCGGGTCACCGGACTGCGGCTGCCCACCACGCTCGTCTTCGACCACCCCACCCCCGGGGCCCTGGCCGCCCACCTGCTCGGTGAACTGGTCGTCGAGAAGGAGGAACCGGCCTCCGCCGCCGACGCCGTGCTCGGCGAATTGGCCGGTATGGAGGAGGCCATCACCTCCGCGGTATCGGACCGCGAGGCCCGCGACCGGATCACGACGCGGTTGCGGGAACTACTCAGGGTGACCGAGGCCCAGGGCGCGTCGCCCGCCGACCGTGCGGAGCAGGACGACGCGGACCTCGACACGGCGAGCGACGAGGAACTGTTCGCGCTGCTCGACGGACAGGACTGACGCCGTTCCATCACGCACCACCGCCGAGACCGTCCCTCGGTCCCGGACCCGCCACGGCACGGTGCCCCGGCACCGTGCCGTGGTTCCACCTCACGCATCCGAACCCACCGATCAGGGGGAGTTGAATTCACGTGGCTGACGAGGCCCGACTCCGCGAATACCTCAAGAAGGCCATAGCCGACGCCAGGGAGGCCCGCCGACGGCTGCGCGAGGTCGAGGACAGGGCGCGGGAGCCCATCGCCATCGTCTCCATGGCCTGCCGCTACCCGGGCGGCGTGACCTCGCCCGAGGACCTGTGGCGGCTGGTGGCCGACGGTGTGGACGCCGTCTCCGGCTTCCCCGCCGACCGCGGCTGGGACCTGGAGCGGCTCTACCACCCCGACGCGGACCGGCCGGGCACGTCGTACGCCCGCGAAGGCGGGTTCCTGCACGACGCGGCGCTGTTCGACCCGGACTTCTTCGGCATGTCGCCGCGCGAGGCGCTCGCCATGGACCCGCAGCAGCGGCTGCTGCTGGAGACCGCCTGGGAGACCTTCGAGCGGGCGGGTATCGACCCGGCGGTGCTGCGGGGCACCGGCACCGGGGTGTTCACCGGCGTCATGTACAACGACTACGGCTCCCGACCCCACCTTCCGCCGGACGGGTTCGAGGGCTACCTGTTCAGCGGCAGCGCCGGCTCCATCGCCTCCGGCCGCATCGCCTACACCTTCGGCCTGGAGGGGCCGGCGGTCACCGTCGACACGGCCTGCTCGTCCTCCCTGGTGGCGCTGCACCTGGCCGCGGGGGCGCTGCGCCGGGGCGAGTGCGAGCTGGCGCTGGCCGGCGGAGCGACGGTCATGTCCACTCCGATAGCGTTCACCGAGTTCTCCCGGCAGCGCGGTCTGTCCGAGGACGGCCGGTGCCGCTCGTTCTCGGCCGACGCGGGCGGCACGGGCTGGGCCGACGACCCCGCCATCGCCGAGCGCGAGTTCAATCTCATCGTGACCGACGTCCAGCTCGCCACCTTCGGGCGCGTCCTGACCGGCCAAGTCGCTAACCGCCGTCCACGAACAACGCCGGGCCCTGGAAACCCAGAGCGCGAGTTCGATTCTCGTCACCCGCTCCACGATGAAACCCGAGGTCAGTGGCCTGGGGTTTGTGGCTGCCACGGTCCCTCGGGGGCTTTCACTCCGCCACGCGCTCAAAGATCGGGCACGCGGAGGGCACGGGCGCCTGGTTGAGGCCAGCCAGCCCCTGCTCGTCGAGCCGGTGTCTACCGTACGACCTGCTGTTTTCACCCCGCGCAGCACAACCGAAGCCCGCCGCTTCGGCCTCGGCCTCGGGCGCCGCCTCCGACCCGCGACCCCAGACGGCCACCGCGTCGGCCTCCGCTTCCGCCTCCCCCACCACGGGGGACGACCTCGCCGCGACCGGCTCCAGCGAGATCGTCGGCTGGGCGGCCGCCGCGGGCGCCACCGCCGTCGCCGGCGGCCTGCTCCTGCTGCGCCGCCGCGACCGGGGGCGCCACGGGGCGTCGTAGCCACGAGCGGACGACGGCGGAATACAGCACCCGATGCTTGGCCGTCGCCGAGCCGGAGCGCTGGGCCACACCGACGAGGTGCACTGCGTCGATGCACACTGCTCACTCCAGCAGCCGGCCCGCCTCGGCAGCAGCGGTCGGACCACGGACCATCCCCCGTCCGTCATGTCCGTCGGACAGTGGGTGCTCGCAGACCCACACCGCCTGACGGCGCTCAAGCGCCAGCCCGAGCCCCAGACGAAGCCCCGAGCGGCGTCAGGTGGCGTCATCCCTTCTGAGGGTCGTCCCTCCGCCGAAGTGATGAGGCGGTCTTGTACGTCGGTCTGACGTGTCCGCGGGCACCGCCGCCATAGCTTCGCCTGGTGTCAAGGGAAACCAAGTCGAAAGAAGCACAGGCGAGTCGGCGCGTACAGTCGCTGGACGTGCTGCGCGGTGTCGCCATCATCGGAACGCTGCTGACCAACATATGGATCTTCGCCATCGGCTCCGGGGGCGATCCTGTCTACCTGCTCGGCAAGTCCGAGGAGTTCCTGGCTCCACTATCGAACGCCATCTCGAACGGTAAGTTTCTCGGGCTCCTGTCGATTCTGTTCGGCGTCGGCATAGCGATCCAGTTCGAGTCGGCGGTCCGGAACGGGCTGCGCTGGCCATGGCGGTACGAGTGGCGCTCGCTCCTGCTGCTGGCCGACGGCTTTCTCCACTTCGCGCTCGTCGTGCAGTTCGACATCCTCATGGGCTACGCGCTGGTCGGCATGGTGATCGCCCCGCTGCTGCTTCTGCGCACCCGCTGGCTGGTGGTGGCGACCGTGCTCGCCGGGGCACTGCACCTGGTCCTGGAGTTCAACCGCATGTTGGCGGGCCGATCCGCCGGTGGGCGTGGCGGGGACGGCGACTGGGCGGAAGGGTTCGGCGGGGGCTCGCTCGGGTCCGGGTTCGGCGGGGGCTCGCTCGGGTCCGGGTTCGGCGGCGCCTGGGACGGCGAAGTGCCCATGACCTACTTCGCCGAAGTCGCCGATCGGATGGGGAACTTCTGGGCCCTCCGCGAGGAGGCGTTCATCATTGCCCCACCCCTGTCGGCGTTCCTCTTCCTGTGCGGGGTGTTGCTGTGGCGGGCGGGACTGTTCAGGGGTGACGCGCGGGCGCACGCGATGAGCCGCTGGCTCGCGGTGGGCGGGCTGACCATCGGCGGAACGCTGACGGCGTGGGAATATCTGCCCCTGGCGGGGAAGGACATCATCGGGGCACTGTCCCGCTACACCGTCGCTCCGATCGTGGCGTTCGGCTATCTGGGGCTGATCCTCATCCTGCTGCGCCGCCGTGGCGGCTCCGGGTTCCTCAGCCGCCGCCTCGCAGATGTCGGCCGCACCGCGCTGTCGTGCTACATGCTGCAGAACGTCGTCGCCATAGTGGCCTTCTCCCAGTGGGGACTTGGCCTGGGACCGTTCGGCCCCCTTGGTACGGTGCTGTCCTGGGCGGCGATCAGCGCCCTGCTGATGCTCGGCGCCTGGTGGTGGCTGCGGCACTTCCGCCAAGGCCCGTTCGAACTCGTCTGGCGCTGGGCGGTCAACGCCCCCTTCCAACGCGCCGACCGCAGGCGACAGGAAAAGCGCGATGAGGACGAGAAGCAAGCGACGGCCGACAGGACCTCCGTCGGCGCCCCGTAGCGGCGTCGTGGCCGTGGCAGGGCTGGCGGTTGTCGCGGCCTCGATCGACCTGGGGGAGCTGCTGTGGTTGGAGCGGACGACGGCCCGGGCCGTGCTCCTGGCCGTCTCCGCGGCCGTGTTCGCGCTCGCCGTCCTGTGGCGCCGCTCGCGTCCGGTGACGGCTCTGGCCGTCGTCGGCCTGGGGTACCTGGTCACGTCGGCCTGGCCGGGTGACCAGGTCACGCCGACGCCCGCCCTGGCGCAGGCAGGCGTGTGGGTCGCCGCGTTCAGCGCGATCGCAGCGGGCACGGCTCGGTTGCGACTGGCGGCCATCGCCACGCTGGGCGCGTTCGTCGCCGCGGACGCCTGCCGCGTCCTGTGGAGCGCCGAGGCGTACGACTTCGGGCTGGTGGGGCTCCTCTACGACACAGCGGTCTTCGGCTTCATGCCCGTCGTGGTGGTGGCGATGGCCGATGCGGCGCGCAGCCGCGTCCAGCTGGCCGCCACGCAGGCCGAGCAGGCCGAACGGCTGCGGGAGCTGGACGCCCGCGCGGCCGCTCGCGACGAGCGGCTGCGCCTGGCCCGTGAGTTGCACGACGCGGTGGCGGGCCGGCTCAGTGCGGTGGCGATGCGGGTCACGGCCGTCGGTCATGTCCACCGGGACCGGCACACCCCGGAGGGCGAGGCCCTCGCCGAGATCGGCCGGGAGGTCGGCGCCGCGCTGGGCGAGCTGCGCGGCGCGCTGGACTCGCTCCGGGACGACGAGGCCGCCGCCGACCTCGTGGCGCGGCCGTCGCTGCGTGAGGTCGAGGCGCTGGCCGACCAGGCGCGCCGGGCCGGCGCCGCGGTGGACATCGTGACCACCGGCGAGCCGAGCCCCCTGTCCCATATGGTCGACCTCGCGGCCTACCGCATCGTTCAGGAGGCGTTGATGAACGTGGCTCGGCACGCCCGTCCACCACGCGCGACGGTCAGTCTCGACTACGGCAGGGATCGGCTGTGCATCCGCGTCGACGACGAGGGAGCGCCCCAGGGCGGGCCGCGGACCAGCCCGACCGCCGGTCATGGGCTCATCGGGATGCGGGAACGCGCCGCGCTGTGCGGAGGCTCGGCCACCGCGGGCCCCCGGCCGGACGGCGGCTGGCGGGTCGATGCGACGCTGCCCCTTCCGACGGGGGCGGCATGGCACCAGTGACCATCTCCGTGCTGCTCGCCGACGATCAGGATCTGGTGCGTACCAGCATGCGCATGATGATCGATGTCGAGCCCGATCTCGTGGTCGTCGGAGAGGCCTCCGACGGGGGGGCCGCGGTGGAGCTGGCCGCCCGGCTACGCCCCGACGTGGTGGTCATGGACGTGCGTATGCCGCGGCTGGACGGCGTCGCGGCCACTCGGCAGATCATGGCCCAGGCAGGTCCGCCCGCCATCCTCGCGCTCACGACCTTCGACCTCGACGAGTACCTGTTCGGGACGTTGCAGGCCGGAGCCACGGGGTTCGTGCTGAAGGACGACCCGGCGGCCACGTTGCTGGACGGCATCCGGGCGGTCGCCCGCGGTGACGGGTTCGTCTCACCGGGCCCGACCCGAAGGCTGATCGCCCGAGCGTCCAGCCACAGCATCGGGATCGTCACGCTGCCCGACGGCCTGACACCGCGGGAACGCGAAGTCCTCGCCCTGGTCGGACACGCCCTGAGCAACGCGCAGATCGCCCGCCGACTGCGCGTCGAGGAGAGCACCGTCAAGACGCACGTGCAGAAACTGCTGGCCAAGCTCGACGTCCGCACGCGGGTGGAGGCGGCGCTCATCGCGAGCCGGGCCGGGCTCGTCGAGAACGGATCGGCCGAGCCAAGGAGATGAACACGCTGGGAGAGTCCGCCGAGGGCGAGCGGATCAAGCGCCTGGGTGCGACACACCCCGGTTCCCCGGTCTCGCCCCGACCCTCGCCCGGCTGCGCGAGGAGCACCGCACCGTGACCCGCCTCCCTTCGGAGATCGCGGAGAGGCTGGAGAAGCTGGAGGTCGGTGACCCGGCCGGAGTGATGGACGAACTCGACCTGGTCATCGACCGGTTGGAGCGGCACTTCGCCTACGAGGAGGCCACCCTCGTCACCGCGCTGGACGCGCTGGGGTTCGATCCGGCCCAGCGGGGGGCGCCTCCTGCCGGGTGAGGGCGACCCGGCGGCTGGTCCGCTCGACCAGCGCGGCGCAGTTCCTCCGCCAGCGTCAGAAGGATCTCGATGTCACGCAGCTCCACGCCGCCCTCCCCCTTGGACCAACGCCCTGCCAGGACCCTGACCCGAGGAGATCAGCCAGCTCATGGGAACGCCAGCGAGCATCCGCTCCGCCGAGCCGGTCTCCCAGGCCGACGCCGACGCCTGGCACGAGGTCGTCACCGCGTCGATGGCCGAGGACCTGCCCGACGTACCCCCGCCGCCCCGCGCACAGGCGCACGCACGGCTCACCCGCCCGCGGCTGGGCACCAGGCTGCTGACCTGGTTCGCGTACCAGGACGACGGCCGGGGCCACAGCCGGGCGGTGGGCGCGGCGACCCTGTGTCTGTTCGACCGCGAGGGCCAGGAGCACCTGGCCGAGATGGAGTTGTACGTACGCCCCGACGCGCGGCGCCGCGGCACCGGCACGGAGCTGCTGTCCGCCGTGGTCGCCGCGGCGGTCTCGGCGGGGCGCCGCAGCCTGATCGCAGAGGTACCCGCGTGCACCGCCGCCGAACTCTTCTGCGTACGGCGCGGCTTCCGTCATGCCCTGACGCTGCACCACCTCCTGCTGTCCCTGAGCGAGGTGCACCGCGGCTGGCTCGACGAACTGACCTCCGTCGAGCGCCCCGGCTACCGCGTGGCCGAGTGGAACGGCGCGGTGCCGGACGCACTCGCGGACGCCTTCGCCGACGCCAAGAGCGTCATGAACGACATGCCCACCGGCGACCTCGACCACGGCACGGTCGCCTGGGACGCCGAGCGGGTGCGCGCCATGGCGGCGGTCGTGGCCGGACGGGGCGACACACTGCTGACCGTCGCCGCGGTCCACGGTGACGGGACCGGCGACGGGGCCGCCGAGATCGCGGGCTTCACCGAGGTCGTGATCCCCGGCGGCACGGCGGCACGCGCCCAGCAGTACGACACCGCCGTCTGCTCGACGTCGAACGCGGTGAGGAGTTCTGCGGCGCCGTACCACTCGACGCCATGACCACCATCGCCGTACGGGGGCGCACGCTCCTCACCATCGAGGAGGGCATCGCCCTCATCACCCACTTCCCGCAGGTCCTGGTGAAGAACAAGTGCTTCTCGCTCGGCGGCTCCCGGAGCGGCGACCGTCGCGTACCCGCCATCTGGATCAGCCAGAAAGCTCCCAAGCTGGGCTGGTGCTGGGAGGGCAACCCGCACACCTGGCTCGGCATGGCTTCCGCCGACGACCTGCGCGCCACCACCGGGAACGCCGGCGCCTGACGGAACACAGCGCGACCCAGCGCTTCGGGCCGGGCCGTCGGCGATGGCCCGGCCCGCCCACGGGTACGGACGGCGACCCCACTTCTCGGCTTATTGCGGTCGGCATGAGCGCACACAGGTCAGCAGCCATGCAGCCGCCCAAGCGCCGTCGCTTCCCGAGCTGAGAGCGCGAGTTCGAAGAGTCGAGCAGCAGGCCGCCCGCGGTGTCGTGGGCGGCCTGCTGCTCGGGTTGGTTGTGCTGGCTGTTTGTCAGCTTTCTTCGGCGCCGTCCGCCGTGGAGGACCCGGCGACGTCGAGGACTTTGCCGCTGTGGAGGCAGGTGATGGTGTGGTAGCCGTCCGAGGTGGACTGGAAGGCCCAGTGCTGGTTCGGTTTGCCGTTGTCGGGCCACTGGATCACGGCGGCGCCGTCCGCGTTCGAGGCGCGGTAGACGTCGGCGACCTTGCCGCTGCGCACGCTGACGCATGTGTAGGCCCTGGTGGGGGCGATGGTGTACTGCACCGAGTCGATGTCGACGTGGCCGGTGCCGCCCGGGTTGTAGGTGTAGAGGCCGACCCGGTCACCGCGGTAGCCGCCCCAGGTGAGCTGGTAGGTGCCGCCCACCTGCGTGAACGAGCTCCCGTCGAGGCTGTAGGAGAAGCGGCTGACCCCGTTAACGTCCCAGGAGGTGCGCAGCCACACGGCGTTCTGCGTGATGACCGCGCCGCTGGTCAGGGTGCCGCCGGCGTTGTGCTCGATCGTGGTGGTGGTTCCCGAGCGCCGCACGCCCAGTCCGGCGTAGGTGGCGGCGTAGTGGCACAGCCCGGCGTGCTGGCCGTCGGCGAGGCCGGCCAGTTCGAGGCGGACGGTCACCGTCGCGCCGCCCGCGGTGCGCAGCACTCGTTGGGTGAGGGTGTTGCCCACCTTCATCAGGTTGTCCCCGGCCAGCGGTGCGAACGCCTTCAGCCGCAGATAGCCGGGGCGTTCGGTCAGCGACCAGTAGCCCGCGCGGGGTTGGTAGTACCACTCCCACTGCGGCTTGAGGCGGGTGTCGGTGAACGAGTCGCTGGTCACGACGGCGGGCAGCGCGTCGACGGGGAGGCCGGGGGTGCCGGCGGCGGGCAACTGGCCCGTCCACGCCATGGTGCCGATGCCGTCCGAGCCCACCGTGCCGATGATCGGCCAGCCGTCCACCCAGGTCACCGGCAGCAGGGACAGCACGCGCCCTTCCCAGCCGCCGTGGCCGTGGTGGGTCACGAAGTACCAGGCGCCGCCCGGGGTCTGCACCAGCCCACCCTGGTTGGGCTCGCGGTCCACCGAGGTGTTGACGTGCAGCAACTGCCTGGTCTCGAACGGGCCGTAGAGGCTGGAGCCGCGGTTCATCATGAGCACCCGGCCCTCGGACTTCACCTCGCTGAACAGGTGGTAGTAGACACCGTCGATCTTGTACAGCTTGCTGGCCTCGCTGCGTGAGGACTGGTGGATGACCGTGGACGGGCCGATGAGCGACCTGCCGTCCGCGGACAGCTTGAACAGATGTATTTTGTAGCCGTCCGCGTAGTGGGTGGTGACCAGGTAGCCCTGGCCGTCGTCGTCCCAGAACGGGCACACGTCGTTCCAGCCCGAGGTGCGCCACATCGAGTGCAACGGCTCCCACGGCCCGGTCGGCGACGGGGCCGACGTCATGAAGAAGCCCTCGTCGGGCGTGTTGAAGTACACCCAGTACCGGCCCGCGTGGTGGCGGATGGCCCCGGCCCACACGCCACGGCCGTAGCGGTTCATCCGGTCCCAGTTCAACTCCGGCCCGATACGGGTGACATCGTCGACCGCGCCGCCGAGCGTCCGCCAGTTGACCAGGTCCTTCGAGTGCAGGACGGCCATACCGGGCGAGTACCCGAACGTACTGGTGATGCCGTAGTAGTCGGACCCGACCCGGATGCAGTCCCAGTCACTGAGGTCGCCGGGGATGATCGGGTTGACGTACGTGCCGTCGCCCTGATCGCCCCACGTTGTGGCCGGAAATGAGTCTGCCGCCGCCCTGCTCGCCGGCAGCAGGCCCGGCAACACGAGCGCCCCGGCACCGACCGCGGCGAGCCGGCCGAGCTGTCTTCTGGTGATGTCCACGATTTCTGTCCTCGGATAGGAGCCAATACGTGTATTGGCGGTGTTTCGACGCGAGTAAGCGGTGGTGGAGGCTTGCAGGGGCGGTGCCGGCCCGCTTTTCGCCGGCACCGCCCCTCAGGTCCTTTGCCTCCCTCCGTCCGCCTCAGCAGCAGCACACCGAGGCGGCTGAGCGAGGTGTGTGCGGCCGGGGCGCGGAGAGGATCAGTCCACGTTCACAGCTCGCCAGAGCTGGCTGTCGGCGTTCGTGTCCGTCGTCTGCACGAGCTGAGCGCCTGCTGTCGTCGACGAGCCGGAGACCGAGAGCAGCTTGCCGCTGTTCACGTTCCTGATCTTGTAGTAGCCGTTTCCTGCGGCGATCAGTGTCCAGCGCTGGTCCGCACTGTTGTTGGCGGTCTGCTGGGTGATGGTCGCGCCGTCCGCGGTGGACCCGCTGGTAACGCCCAGCGGCAGACCGCTGTTCTGGTTGACGATCTCGTAGCTGCCGTCCCCCACCGCGACCCACCGCCAGCGCTGGTTCTGCGCTCCGGTGTCGTTCCACTGGACGACGTTCGCCCCGGCGGAGAGCGATCCGCCCGAGACGTCGATCGCCTTGCCGCCGTTCTTGTTGAGGACCTTGTAGAACGCGTTCTTCGCGGGGAAGGCGATGGAGGCGAACGCGTCCAGCGCGCAGACGGTGTTGGAAGAGGACGCGTTCTTCGTGCCGGTGCACACGACCTTGATCGTGTGGGGACCCGCGGCGAGATCCGTCTTCTCGAACAGCGGCACCTGCTTCGTCACCGTCGAGGCATAGGCGTCGATGCCCGACTGCGCCAGGGCGCCGTCGATGTAGACGTCGACCTTGCCCATGTTCGGCTGCTTCATGCTCAGGTAGCGAATGCCCGTGCCGGTGAACGAGTACTGGACGTAGTCGCCCGCCCTGCTGGTGAACCTCTCGGATCCCCTGAAGTCCTGCGAGTCGTTCCAGTTCGACCAGCCGGAGGAGTAGGTGAGAGAGGAGTCCTTGTCGTCGACGTAGGCCCATCGCTGCCGCACGAGCGACTTCGACGCGGCCGATGCGCTCCCCTGGGCGTCCACGACGTAGAGGCGGTAGTCGCCGACCGTCGGCGGGACAGTGATGGTCGTCGCGGTTCCGGCTGCCTTCGTCATGGTGGGGCCGACGGCGAACGTCGTCGTACCGGAGGGAGCCAGCCAGAGAGTCCTGGTCCCGTCACCGATGCTGCGGACGGGAATGGACGACACGCCCTTGCCGGTGAACGTGCTCGCGGGCAGGGCGTAGTCCTGCAGGCCGAGGCTGCTCCGGGGGACGATGTCCTTGTAGGCGTCCTCCAGGCCCGCGTTCACGGCGATGTTGTACGCCGGTGACGGCCACACGTTGTCCGCGTACGCGCGCACGTCCTCGATGGTGCTGTTCGGGACCCTCTTGTCGAAGATCTTGTTGACGGTGCCGTAGGTGTTGGTGATGCTCAGGTCGTGCTGCCGGCCCCACGTGCCGGAGTGAATGGTGGATCTGAGGTCCTTGTCCACGTCGAGCACATTGTCGTGGTAGTTGATGTAGGCGGAGCCTTCATCGGGGTGGAGTCCGTACTTGTGGCCGGCCGGAACACCCTGGATGTGGTTGTCGCTGATCTCGGTTCCCGGCTGGCTGCCCAGCGTGTAGATGGGTCCGGCGTCGCTGAGCACTTGCATCGTGTCGACGATCTCGTTGTACCTGATGGTGTTGTTCTTCGCCGTGGTGGTCGGCACGCCGGGTCGGATCGAGTTCGCCGAGCCGTCGAAGTTCCACCATCCCCAGCCGAGGGTGATGCCCGCCCACGGGGACTTCTCGATCCGGTTGTGCTGCACGGACAGTGCTTCGACGAAGTACGCCGACACGGGGTTGGACCCCTGGAACAACACCGCGCTGTCGTAGAGGTAGTTGTTCGTGATCGAGATGTTCTTGCAGACTCCCTCGACGTTCACCGGGTACTTCTCGTTGTTGGTCGAGGTGTAGTCCCCGACGTACACGTGCTGGGGGTGCCCCACGGTCACGGCGGATCCGGCTATGTCATTCGTGACGTTGCCGGTCAGCTGCGAGTCCGTCACGTCGTTGACCATGTGGATTCCGTCGGCGCCGGTGTGCCGCACCGTGTTGCGCCGCAGGACGATTCCGTCGGCGTTCTCGATCTGGATGATTCCCGGCGGCAGGTCGACGTTGCGATAGGTGTAGGCGTGGAAGTTCTTCCTCGCGTACACCTTCGAGCCGGCGTTGCCCTGCTGGCCCTGCCGGAAGACGGAGCCCGCGACGTTGGTCAGGTTCCAGTCGGAGTGTTCGACGGTGAGCCCGGAGAACGTGATGTTCCGCGCGTGGTTGGTCGTGGACGTGCCGGCGATCTTGATGAGGGTGGACACGTTGTCCGGCGCGAACACCTGCGCCGACGTCATGTCCTCCGAGCTGGACTTGTAGTAGTAGACGAGGTGGTTGGTCTTGTCGAAGAAGAACTCGCCCGGCTGGTCCAGGAACTCGTAGGCGTTCATGAGGGTGTGGGTGCCGCCGGGGTTGAAGTTGCCGTTCGGCGGACCCTGGGCGATGGCAGCTCCCGGCTGCTGGAACAGAGCCACGCGATTGGCTCCGTCCGAGCTCGTGGTGATCTGACGGACTCCCACGATGGCCGTGGTCCAGGTCGTCGCCGACTTGATCTCGACGTCGTCCTGGTTGGAGGCTACCGCGGGCAGATCGGCGGGGCTGTACTTGGCTCCGTCGCAATGCGAACCCGACTCCCAGGCCCAGGGAGCCTGACCGGCCGTGACGGTGTAGGTGCCGTAGCATCCGGCCGAGGTGATCGTCTTCGAGGCCATCTGGGCGCGCTTGTCGTTGACGTAGAGCGCGCGGAGCTTGTTGTCGCGGTTCAGCGGGGCCTTCCAGATGTTCCCGCTGTGCTGTGTCCAGCCGGTCACCTTGACACCCCCGTTCAGGACGGGCTTCTCGTCCTGGTAGGCGGCGTACACGACACGGTGGCCGTTCGTTCCGGAGTCGGCCGGCGTGAAGTCGATCGTGCTGCTCACCCGGTAGTTGCCACCGCGGAGATAGACGTTGATGTCTCCGGTCATGTCGTCGTTGACCGTGCGCACGACGTCCCGTGCGCGCTGCAGGGTCTTGAACGGCGCGGTGATCGTCCCGGCGTTGGCGTCGTTGCCGTCGGGGCTGACGTAGTACGTCGCCTGGGTCGCGGCCGAGGCCGGGGTCGGCGTCGTGATGGATGTCAGCAGCGCGGCGGGGAGAGCCATCGCGATCACTGCTGACAACTTGCCGATGGCGGAGGTGACGGGCTTCATCGTCTGCCCCTCCTGTTGGTTCGGACGGTCGTGAACGCGTTCATGTGGCGGCTCCGGGGTGTTGTCAGTGCGGTTGGAGGGAATCTTCATCGCCCGGCCCTTGAGCGTCCCGAGTGCTCAGGGGCGTCGGTGAGTGGCACAACGTCGCGGATGGTGGAGGGGCCTCGCAGCGGCAGAGGCGGTGCGGGCTTTGCTCACGACGGACACGGAGTGGCCTGTGTAATCGCTCGGGCGGGCGGCAGAGGACGGTCGTGGCGCCGGCGGTGAGCGCGTTGATCGTGTCCGCTACGAGGTCGTGGAGCAGTTCGTCCACGGCGGCTGCCCCGTGGTGGTGGTCGCTCTTGTCGATCAGCGGCATGGGGAACTCCCCCCGCGAGGGCCGTCATCATGTGCCGCGGACCGCCCGGCGGGCACGGGACGGTCGGCGGTGCCCTGGGTATCGCTGGTGAGGAGGACGTCGGGCCTGATCAGCCCTCGGCATCTGAGGTCGTCCCAGAGCTCCCGGGGTACGGCGCTTCGCTGGAGTTCCACATTCCGTGCCACCTCTGCGCGGTCGCGCATGCCGAGGGTGACGTTGATGATACTGGGGTGGGTGTGCGGGAAGGCGATCGCTGCGGCGGGCAGGGTGGTGCCGTGCGCCTCGCAGATCTGGGCTGGTTCGTGCCGCCGTTGCAGTCCCAGATCTGCGTCTGGGTGCCGTTGGTCTGCGAAAAGCCGGGCACGTCAAGGCACTTGCCGGAACCGGTGGCGCGGACCGGACCCGTGGTGGTACCGCCGGAGCCGTCGAGTCCGAAGAATGCGATGGCCCGGGCCGCCATGCCGCTTTCGGGCAGGCTGTGCCCGACACCCTGGAAGCTGTTCGCCTCGACCGGTGCCTGCGCGCCGGCGGAGCCGTAGCGGGTGCGGGTCCAGTTGGACTGCGGGGAGTCGGTGAAGACCGGGGTCTGGCTCACCCCGAGCACGTTGGTCCACTGCTTGATCTCTTCACCGAAGTTCGCGTAGTACAGCGCGTCGTCCTCGGTACCGTGCCACAGCTGCATCCGCGGCCGGGGGCCCGTGTACCCCGGATAGGCATTCCGGACGAGGTCACCCCACTCCTGCGGGGTCTTGCTGATCTTGCCGGTGGCGCAGTCGCTGTTCCAGCCGGAGCCGTCGGTGGTGGCGAAGCAGCCGAACGGCACTCCGCTGAACGCCGCCCCGGCCTTGAACAGGTCGGGGTACGCGCCGAGCATGACATTGGTCGTCATCGCGCCGGACGAGGCGCCGGTGACGTAGACCCGGCCGGCGTCGGCGTTCATGTTCTGCACGGTGTACCGGACCATCTGGGCGATGCTCGTGGGGTCGCTGCCCCCGTCGTGCTTGAGCGCCTGGGGCGAGGAGACGTCGAAGCACTGCCCGCTGACGTTCGCGTCCGGGTAGACGACGATGAACCCGTGCTGGTCGGCCAGGCGGGCGAACTCCGTGTTGGAGTAGAAGGTGGGCCCCGTGCCGGTGCAGTAGTGCACTGCCACCAGCACCGCCGGGCGTGCCGGAGCGCTGTCAGGCTTGTAGACGTACATCCGCAGGTTTCCGGGGTTGCTGCCGAAGTTGGTCACCTCGGTCAGTGACGCGGCCGACGCGGTGGTGGCCGAGGTGCCGGTCAGTCCGAGCGCCGCTATCAGCGGCGAGATCGCCATCAGCAGTGCTACCAGTACATCTCTGACGCTTCTCTTTTTGGACTTCCGGGACATTGGCGGCGTCCTTTCTGGATCCGGCGCGGCCGGGGGAATGACCGACTGGTGAAGCGCTTCGACGCTCCCATTGACCCGGATGTGGTGTCAATGCCTGGGTGAGAAGCAAGGTCACGTTGCCTTCATGCTCCTTGTTTCACAAGAGACTTCTCATTGACTTGAGCCGCCAGGTGAAGCGCTTCGACACCTTCGACGAGCGGCTACCGGCCATGTGACGACGTACGACATCCCGCAACCGCTGGGCAGGGGCCCGGCGGGCGGGACCCATACTTCTCCACGAGGATGAGCACATCCGCCTCGACGAGTCGGCCTGGTCCACGCGCCCCGCGGCGCCGGCTGTGGTGGCGGCTGCTGCTCGTCGGGGTGACCGCGCTGCTGCCGTGGGTCGTGGAGACGGTCGTGAACCGGCTCGGCTCCGGCGGGGTCGCCCGGCAACTGGCCATCCGCCGACTTCAGTTGAGCAGCGGCACGGCCGCCCGCATGGTCAACGGCATCGCGGTCGCGGTGGCGGGCGCCTCGCCCTGCAGATGCTGTTCTCCGGGCTGCAGGGCCAGTACACCAAGCACACCACCAACGACCTCACCCGGGCCCAGATGCACGCGGACCTATGGGACAAGGTCCCGCTCGCCCGGGCGGCGGCCGACTTCAAGGCGACCATCAGCGGGGTGTGTCCGGTGTGACGAAGTTCGTAGAACCGGAAGCCGTCCGGGAGGCCGACGGCCGCGCGAGCGCGTCGTCGTTTTCCGCCGACGGAGGTGTGCCGGAAGGGAACCTCTCTCTCACCGAGGAAGACCAGTCCGTCGGGCTCCTCCTCGGCGTTCCAGGCGCAGCGCTGCGTCACCTCCTGGGGGAAGGAACTGCCCGTGCCGGCGGCGAGATCACCGCCTCCCACGACATCGGCACTGGCCGTCACGGTCGTGGGGGCGGTCGCACGCCTCGGGAAGGTGCGGTCGAGCACCTGTAGGAAGCGCCGGTCGGCAGGGGACCGGCCGCATGGTGCGGCGTCGGTGATTGGGTGGACGCGCTACCGGGAGAACGAGAAGTACAGGGTTCGGCCGTAGTCGCCCGTCGCCGTGGTGGGGCCGCCGCTGGGGCCGGTCGCGGCCGGCGGGTCGAACTTGGTGCCGATCGCCGGGATGGCGTCGAGGAACGACAGATCTCCCTTCGGGAAGGGCGGCGCGGTGTGGCGGGGGTCGGGTCCGAACCGGGGGGTGAAGAGGCGCAGGTAGAGGTCCTCGTCCTCGGAGACGACCGTGAGACGTCCGGCGGTGGTGTGCAGGGACGCCCAGCGGACGTCCGCGTGGTAGCCCTTGAACTCCGGGTACGCCCAGCCGTCGGCACCGGTCGCGGTGTCGTTGTACTCCTTCGTCCAGACGTCCGTCGCGACCCCGCGCAGCCGGTTCTTCCACACCCTGTGGGGTCCGTGACCGAGCCATGTCACGCCGGTCACCTGCGATTCGGGATGGTCGAAGCCGACGCCGAAGAGGTCGTGCTCGCCGGTGAGGTGGTAGCGGTAGTCCAACTGCAGCCAGCCGCTGGGATGCAGACGCCACCGGACGTGGCGCAGCACGCCGGAGTACTCGGCCTCCACCGTGTAACCGTCGCCGTCGGGCCCGTGCGTCAGGCGGGCGAGGTCGGCCGTGCCGGTGGTGGGCAGCGGGCCGCGGGACAGCGCGAAGTCCTTCCCTCGGTGGGTGACACCGGCCAGCATGCCCGTCGTGGCGTCGAGCGTGACCGTGGTGTGGCGGGATACGAGGGTGAGCCTGTCGTCCGAGAGAGAGCCGCGTACGGCTGGTCCCGGGCACGTCCGAACCAGCCGTCGGGCCTGGTCGGCGGCGGACGTGATGGTCCATGTCCAGCTGCGGATCTCGCGGCCGTCCGCATCGGTGACGGTGAGCGCCAGGGCGTCGGCGCGTCGCCAGCCGTACGGCAGGGGCAGGCGCAGCACCCCTTGCGCGCCGGGCTCGATGTCCGGAGCGGAGGCGGTGCCCTCGGCGCGCACCGTGTGGCCGTCCCGCCGCTGCGACGGGGTGCGGAAGTCCAGGAGCCGCCAAGTGAAGTGGCAGGCACGGGTGTTGGTGAAGGCGTAGTGGTTGGTGAGGCCGATCCGCCCGTCGAAGTCGTCCGGCAGGCCGGAGGTGAACCGCTCGGGCTCGGCGAGTTGTACGGGAGACCAGATGTCCTTGATCGTGTAGAAGCTGGCCTCCTTCTCGCGGAAGGGGCCGAGGATGCCGTCGGGTGCGGCGTTGTTCGCCACATCGATGGCGCCGCCGAGGTCGTCCCGCACGATGCCCTCGTCGAGCAGTGCCCACAGGAAGCCTCCGGCGGAGAGCCGTTCACGGCCCATCAGCTTCCAGTAGTCGTCGAGGCCCGCGCCGGCGCCGCCGTCGTAGAGGCCGTGGAGGAACTCGGTGGGCATGAAGACGTCGCTGCGTTCCTGGAGGATGCGGCGCGTGCTGTCGTACGTCTCGTAGTGGTCGGTGTTGATGCCGCCGAAGTTCGCCCAGGGGTGGAGGACGGTGCGCTGCTGGGGGTCGTGGCGGGCGTAGTCGGCGTCGAGGGCGGTGTTCCAGCCGCCTTCGTTGCCGTTGCACCAGAACAGGATCGACGGGTGGTTGACATCACGGGTGACCATCGAGGCGACGAGGGGCCTGCCCGCCTCCTCGTCGTAGAACTTCTGCCAGCCGGCCAGTTCGTCGAGCACGTACAACCCGAGTTCGTCGGCGAGGTCGAGGAAGTGCGTGTCCGGCGGGTAGTGGGCCATCCGGACCGCGTTCATGTTCATCTCCTGCATCAGGAGGATGTCCTTGCGGCTGATGCGCGCGCTGGTCGCCCGGCCGGACGTGGGCCAGATGGTGTGCCGGTTGGCTCCCTTGAGGAGGATCTTGACGCCGTTGACGTACACGCCGTCGCCGGGGCGCACCTCGACGGTGCGGAAGCCGAATCTCTCGTCGACGCGGTGGACGGTGCGGTCGTCGGCGCGGAGCGCGACCTCGACGCGGTAGAGGTGCGGGGTCTCCGCCGTCCACTGCCGGGGGGAGTCCACAGCGGTTTTCAGGGTCACCTTCGTGTCGCCGGGAGCGACGGCCGCGGTGAACGGGGCGCCGACCGGGCGCCCGGAGAGGTCGGTGACCCGGGCGACGAGACGGTCGGCGGAACCGGTACCCGACAGATGGGCGTCGATCCGCAGCGTGCCGTCGGCGCGGGCGTCCACGGCGATGCGTTCGATGTGCTGGAGCGGGACCGCCTCAAGGTGGACGGGGCGGTAGATGCCGCCGAAGTTCCAGTAGTCCCCCAGGCGTTCGGCCCGGTTGACGGAGTCGTCGGTGGACTCCTTGCTGACGGTCACCTCCAGGAGGTTGTCCTGCCCCGGACGCAGCTTTCCGGTCACCTCGTAACGGAACCGGTAGAAGCCGCCGCGGTGGACGGGCCCGGCCGACTCGCCGTTGATCCACGCCTCGGTCTCGGTCATCGCCCCTTCGAACACGAGGAAGACGCGTCTGTCACGCCAGTGGGCGGGCGGCGTGAAGGTGTGCCGGTAGCGGCCTTTCTCCTCCGGGCGCAGGTTCCACCCGTAGTTGTACGTGCCGTATCCGTGGAACTCCCAGTTGGACGGAACCGGGATGCTGCCCCAACTGCCGCTGCGCCGACCGCTGGTGCACAGGAAGTCCCAGTCGACCGGGTGGTCGGCGTCCTCTCCGGACAGATACAGGCGCTCGGTGCGCGTGGAGGCGTCCGCTGCGTCGGCTGTCCCGGCGGCCCGGGCCGAGCCCGCGGGAAGGCCTCCGGCGACGGCCGCGCCGGCGGCGCCGAGGATCAGAACGCCACGGCGTGACAACTGCATAACTTCTCCAGCCTTCAAGGAACCGTCGGGGTGGGGGAACGGCACGGACGTGCGGGGTAGCCGACGGGCCCGGTCGGCACACGGCCAATCGAAGCGCTTGCGCACACAACGCCGCAGCTCACAGCACACGTGCAGGAGCGACGACGACATTAGGAGTCGAATGAATCGAACACAAGAGGGCAGCAGAAGGTACAGGCGCCGCCGGAATCGCCAAGTCAGCGCCGGCACTGCAAAGCCGCACGGGCAGGTGCGCTCGCCCGCATGCTGCGCGGCGACGCCGAGCGGTACGGATGGGACCAGGCGGCAGCCGCCGGGCTCATCGCCACCTGATGAAGGACTGTGCGCGATCGCCGTCGACGGCAAGAGCCTGCGCGGATCGCGCACCGCGGCGAGGAGGGCGGTGCATTTGCTGGCAGCCGTCACCCACGGCGAAGGCGCGACGCTGAACCAGCGGCAGGTCGCCGGGAAGAAGGGTGAGATCAGCGAGTTCAAGCCTCTTCTCGCTCCGCTCGACCTGGTCGGCCGCACCGTCACGTTCGACGCCCTGCACACCCAGCACGCTCACGCGCAGTTCCTCGTCGAGGAGAAGAAGGCCGACTACATCGCGATCGTGAAGGACAACCAGTGCGCCACGAGGCGCTTTGACACATCCCCGCCGCAGGCGGGACAGACTCGAAGGGAGGTCTGCTGGGTCCGATGGCGCCACCAGACCACCGACGACCGACTCGACCCACTCATCACCACCCGCACCGCCAGCCGGCTCAACCACCAGCCAACGCCCGGACAAGGACGCCGAGTTGGGGATTTCAGCCGCCGGACGCCAGTCGACGCGGTAGCGCAAGGCGTCCACCTGCGCCTGCTCGACACTCCTGCGCCGCCAGGCGGACAACGCTGGCAGTACCGCGCCCACGACCTCCTCCCCCAGCTCCAACTCCCCGGCCAGGACCTCCAGGTCCTCGCGCTCGACCGCCTCCCAGAAGCGGGCGTCGATCTCGCCGCCGGAGGCCGGCGACGGCTCCTGTGCTGCCCCGCCCGAACGCAGCCAGAAGCTCTGGTGCTGGAAGGCGTACGGAGGCAGCTCCGCCACCGGCGTGTCGGGGGCCGCGCCGAACGCCTGAGCCCAGTCGACGTCGACCCCGCTGACGTGCAGTGAGGCCAGGGCTGCGTAAAGGCTCGGGATCTCCGGACGGTCCTTGCGCAGAGCGGGACTCAGTACTGGTTCAAGGCCGTCAACAGCCGGACCGTCGTCGAGGCAGGCGCGGGCGAGTGCGGTGAGGGTTCCGTCGGGGCCGATTTCGAGGTAGCGGGTGACGCCCTGTTCCCGCAGTCGGCGGACGTCGTCGGCGAAGCGGACAGGCTGGCGGACGTGGGCGGTCCAGTAGCCGGCGGCGCACAGTTCGCCCGGGTCGGCGAGGGCGCCGGTGACGTCGGAGACGATCGGGATCTGGGGGCGGTGGTAGGTCAGGCTCTCCGCGACGTGCAGGAAGTCCCGCAGCATCGGCTCCATCAGCGGTGAGTGGAAGGCATGGCTGACCCGCAGCCTGCTCACCCGGCGGCCGAGGGCGGAGAAGTGCTCGGCGATCCGCACCACGTCGTCCTCGGCACCGGAGACGACGACGGACCGCGGCCCGTTGACGGCGCCGATACCGACCCGCTCGCCGAGCAGCGGCAGCACCTCGTCCTCGGACGCCTCCACGGCGGTCATGGCACCGCCCGGGGGCAGCGCCTGCATCAGCCGGCCACGGGCGGCGACCAGTCGGCAGGCGTCCTCCAGTGACCAGACACCGGCGACGTAGGCCGCGGTGATCTCGCCGATGGAGTGCCCGGCGAGTACGTCCGGCCGCACCCCCCACGACTCCACCAGCCGGAACAGCGCCACTTCGAAGGCGAACACGGCGGGCTGGGTGAACTCGGTCCGGTTCAGGGCGGTTTCATCGTCGCCGAAGACGATCTCCCGCAGCGGAAGGGACAGTTCGGTATCCATGTACGCGCACACCGAGTCGAAGGCATCCGCGAAGACCGGGAACGCTTCGTACAACTCACGCCCCATACCGACGCGTTGCGATCCCTGCCCCGCGAACAGGAAGGCCAGGCCTCCCTCCAGCTCGACGCTCCCGACGGTGGATACGAGCGCGGAGGACTCACCACGAGCCACGGACCTGAGCGCGGCGAGCAGAGTGTCACGGTCCTCGCCGATGACGACGGCGCGGTGTTCGAACGCGGTGCGGGAGACGGCGAGCGAGTGTCCGATCTCCACCGGGTCCGACTCGGGCCGGGCCGCGAGGTGTTCGGCGGTCCTGGCGGCCTGCGCGCGCAGCGCCTCGGCGCTGCGGCCGGAGACCAGCCAGGGCACGACCGGCGACGGGGGCCGCAAGGTGGCCGACGGCCCCGATGGCTCAGCGGCGTCGGCGGGGAACGGTTCCTCAAGGATCACGTGGGCGTTGGTGCCGCTGAGCCCGAAGGAGGAGACCCCGGCACGACGCGGCCGGTCCTCCCGCCTCGCCCAGTCGCGCGCCTCGGTGAGCAGGCGTACGTCACCGGCGGTCCAGTCGACGTGGGACGACGGCGCATCCACGTGAAGCGTCCGCGGCAGCACCTCGTTCCGCATCGCCAGCACCATTTTCATCACACCGGCGACACCGGCGGCGGCCTGCGTGTGACCGATGTTCGACTTCACCGACCCCAGCCACAACGGCCGCTCGTCCGACCGGCCCTGCCCATACGTCGCCAGCAGCGCCTGCGCCTCGATCGGATCGCCCAACGTCGTCCCCGTACCGTGCGCCTCCACCGCGTCCACGTCGGCCGGCGTGAGCCCGGCGGCGCCCAGCGCGGCCCTGATCACTCGCTGCTGCGACGGGCCGTTCGGCGCCGTAAGACCGTTCGAAGCGCCGTCCTGATTGACCGCGCTGCCCCGCACCACGGCCAGCACGCGGTGACCCTTGCGCCGGGCGTCGGACAGCCGCTCCACCAGCAGCATGCCCACGCCCTCACCCCAGCCGGTGCCGTCGGCGGCATCGGCGAAGGCCTTGCAGCGCCCGTCGACAGCGAGACCCCGCTGCCGCGCGAACTCCACGAACACGGCGGGACTGGCCATCACCGTCACACCACCGGCCAGCGCCAGGTCGCACTCACGGTTCCGCAGCGCCTGCACCGCCAGATGCAGCGCCACCAGCGACGACGAGCACGCCGTGTCCACCGTCACCGCCGGACCCTCAAGCCCCAGCGCGTAGGCGACCCGCCCGGAGGCGAGGCTGGTGGCGCTGCCGGTGAGCAGGTGTCCGCGTACGTCGTCGGGGACGTCGGAGAGGGCGGCGCCGTAGCCCTGGTAGCCGCAGCCGACGAACAGACCGGTGCGGCTGCCGCGCAGGGCGCGCGGGTCGAGGCCCGCGCGCTCGACGGCCTCCCAGGAGACCTCGAGGAGCAGCCGCTGCTGCGGGTCGACGGCGACCGCCTCGCGGGGCGAGATACCGAAGAAGGCGGCGTCGAAGGCGTCCGCGTCGGACAGGAAGGCGCCCTGGTCGACGTAACTGGTGCCGGGGCGCAGGGAGTCGGGGTCGTGGAGCGCGTCGAGGTCCCAGCCCCGGTCGGCCGGGAAGGAGGTGATGGCGTCGCCACCGGCGGCCACGAGGTCCCAGAGTTCTTCGGGTGAGCTGATCCGGCCGGGGAGGCGGCAGGCCATGGCGACGATGGCGATGGGATCGTCGTGCGCGCCGCCCGCCACAGCCGGGACCGGTGTCACGGCGGTCACGGTCGAGGTTCGGCCGTTCTCAAAGGTCTCAACGGTCTCGACGGCCGAACCGTCGAGTTCGTGGAGCAGGTGGTCGGCGAGGGCGACCGGTGTCGGATGGTCGAAGACCAGGGTCGTCGGCAGGGCGAGGCCTGTCTCGGCGGCCAGGAGGTTGCGCAGTTCGACGGCGGTGAGCGAGTCGAAGCCGCAGTCCTGGAAGGCGCGGGTCGGCTGGATGGTCTCCGGCGTCGGATGACCGAGCGCTGCGGCCGCGCTGCCGCGCACCGTCTTGAGGAGCAGTTGCCGGCGCTCGGCCGCGCCCAGCGGGGCCAGGCGGGTGCGGAGGCGACCACCGTGCCCGGCGGCCTGCGGGTCGTCGTCCGCGCCGGCCCGCCGCATGGCTCGTACGGCCTCCGGGATACGGCTGAGCAGCGCGGCACCCGGCAGTCCCCGCCGCGCGATGGCGATCCTGGACCAGTCGAGGTCGGAGACCAGCGCCCAGGTGTCGTCGTGGGCGAGGACGTGACCGAGGGCGGTCAGGGCGGGTTCGGGCTCCATCGGGGTCAGGCCGCCGCGTCGCAGGCGGGCCAGTACGGCGGGGTCGTCGGCCATGCCTCCGCCCGCCCAGGGGCCCCAGGCGACGGAGGTGGCCGGGAGTCCGGCCGCGCGGCGCTGTCGGGCGAGGGCGTCGAGGAAGGCGTTGCCGGCCGCGTATCCGGCCTGTCCGGCCGAGCCGAGGGCGCCGGCGATCGACGAGAACAGCACGAACGCCGTGAGCGGCGTGTCCAGTCGCCGAGTGGCCTCGTCCAAGGTGACCGCCGACCGGAGTTTGGCCCGCAGCACGGTGGCGTAGCGCTCGGCGTCCATCGCCGCGAGCGGGGCGTCGTCGAGGACGCCCGCCACGTGCAGTACGGCGGTCAGCGGCCGGTCGGCGGGGACGGTGGCGAGCAGGGCGTCGAGGGCGTCCCGGTCGGCGGTGTCACAGGCGGCGATGGTGACCTGTGCTCCCGACTCCTCCAGTTCGCGACGGAGTTCGCCGGCACCGGTGGCGTCGGGGCCGCGCCTGCTGACGAGCAGCAGATGCGCGGCGCCTTCCCGTGCCAGACGGCGGGCGACCTGGGCGCCGACCACGCCCGTGCCACCAGTGATCAACGTCGTTCCGTCGAGCCGGAGTTCGGGGCGGGTGTCGGCGGGGCGGGTATCGGCGGCGCGGGTGATACGGACCAGTCGGCGGGCGAAGACGCCGGAGTCCCGGACCGCCAGTTCGTTCGCGTCGCCGGGTTCGGCGAGAAGGGATGCCAGCCGGGTCAGGGCGCGCCGGTCCAGCCGGGCGGGGAGGTCGACGAGCCCGGCCCACAGGTCGGGGTGCTCCACGGCCACGGTCCGGCCGAGGCCCCACGTGGTGGCCTGCACCGGGTTCGTCAGCGGGTCGGCGGCGCCGACGGACACGGCCGACCGCGTGACCGCCCACAGTCTTACGCCGCTGCCGGCCTCCGTGAGCGCCTGCGCCAGCAGGGTGTTGAGATGCAGCCCCAGCGGCACCTCGCCATGAGCCGGGTGGGGCGTCTCGGTGAGGGCGAGCAGTGACAACAGGCGTACGTGACCATCGAGTTGAGCGGTCGCCTCGGTCAACTCCCGCACCATCGCGGCGCGATCCGCGTCGTGCGCCACCGGCAGCGACTGCGCCCGCGCCCCCGCGGCGCACAGGGCCTCGACCATGACCGCCGCCGTGTCGGCGGCATCCGGGTCGCCGTCGCAGTGGGGCACGAGCCAGTCCCCGTCCAGGGAGGCCGACGGCGACTCCAGCGGCGTCCAGGTCTCCCCGTACTGCCAGGATTCAGCCGTCGCCCGCCGCACACTGTCGTGGTGCCAGGACGTCAGGGCGGGCAGCACGGGTGCGAGCACGTCCGGGTCCAGCCCCAGCCGCTCGGCGAGTTCCTGGACGTCCCCCTTCCGAACGGCCGACCAGAACGCCGAGTCGACCGCGTCGGTCCCCGCTTCGTCGTCGGGGTCGGAAGCCTCGTCCGCCAGCCAGTAGCGGCGGCGTTGGAAGGCATAGGTCGGCAGTTCGACGCGGCGATCCGCACCGGGGAAGAGCGCGGACCAGTCCGGGCTGTGCCCGTACGCGTGCAGCGACCCGACCGCCCGCAGCAGGCTCTCGGCCTCCGGTAGGTCCTTGCGCAGGGCCGGCGTGACCACGTACGGCGTTCCTGCCGCCACCGGGTCGTCCTCGACCGGCTGGGGGAGGACTCCCTGGGTGAGAGCGGCGAGCGTGCCGTCCGGGCCGAGCTCGACGAACCGCGTGACACCGGCCGCCTCCATGGCCAGGACGGCATCGGCGAACCGTACCGGCCGATGGACGTGTCGCACCCAGTACTCGGGCGACGTCAACTCGGCGGCGACGGCCTCTCCGGTCACCGTGGAGACGAGAGGCAGACGGGGCTCGGCGTACGTCAGGCTCTCGGCGACCTCGCGGAAGTCGGCCAGCATCGGCTCCATCAGCGGCGAGTGGAAACCGGTCGTCGTGCTCGCGTACACCGATTTCCCGGTCAGCGTCCGCTGACCGGGGCACACACCAACAAAGAGGAGACATGATGACGGAACTCCGGATCAAACTTCCGTCGCTTCTCCGCCATGACTCCCAACTTCCCCTGCAGTCACGGTCTTCACGCTACGAGGGGAGGGACACTGAGTCGCGTTCCAACAGGCGCAAGGGGTCCGAGTGCTGCAGACCCTGTCTGGCCTCGGGCCTCCCGACGGGGGTGACTCGCAGTAGGGCCGGCGGCAGCGACGCCAGGGTGAAGTACGTCATCATGCGGGCACGCGCGAGTCCCAACAGCATCTCGTCGCTGTCCTGAGCCTGGTCGTCAGTACCGGCTCCGCTGTTGTCGGCACCATGGTCCTCGCTCTCCACGTCGATCACCATGAAGAGGCGTTGTTCAAGGCTTGTGCCGCACAGCACTTTGTGGTGTGGCGCGGGGAGCAGGGTACCCACGTCCAACTGTTTCGCCCCTTTCAGACGGGAGGGCGTTCGTAGCCAGCGACCTCCCTTCGCCTCGACCAACCAGACTTCGGAATCTGCCGGATGTGTGCCGAACAGGTCGGGCAGGCTGCTGCTCTTCTCCCAACCCGGAGTGGCTCCGGGCGGTGCTGCGCTTTCAGCATGCGTCGTAGGGCCGAGCCCCATGAGTGTGCGGCAGGCCCATTCGGCCATCGTCATACCAATGTGATAGCCGAACGCCGTACGGGTCGAGCTTTCCGTTCCGTGGGAGTAGACGGCGCTGGGGATGATCTTCCGTCCCGGCTGTGGCCCTTGATCTGTCTGCACGCTGTCGCGCACGAGGTACGCCGACAACGGATACCGCCGTGCCATGATCTCGCGACGGGCCAGTCGGGGTACGGAGGCGACCCAAGGAGTGATGTCGCGGCCGACTGTGGTGGTGGCGTCGAGCAGGGCTCGCCAGGTCGTGGTGACGAGATAGTCCCCGTCGGGAGGGACGCTGCTCGATGCCGGCCAGGACTGCCGGGCCATCTCCACCTCTGTGCGCGAGGGACCTTTCGCGGGTTTCAAGGGGGAGCTGCGTCTGACGAATACCGGTACGTCGAAAGCATCGGGCGCAGACATCGCGATGTCGCTAGCCCCAGGCGGAGGAAGCATCCGCACACTCTGCCATCGGCTGGGACGCCCGCTGTCTCGGTCAGGCTCGTAAGGTCGGAGCGGAACGACCAAGGGGCAGCGTGCTCAACCCTCGACAACTGCCGGTTTGCTGGAGCGACTTGTGCGCCATTTGCGCACACTGTGACCCGGGTCACCGAAAAACGATCTCAGGATTCGAGACGACTGGGCGTCGCGGTGGCCGAACTGCCGCTAAAGGGGTGTGAGAGGGTCGCCTGACCTCCACTTAGGGCACGCGAAGGGCGCGGAGCCTCCAAATTGGTCTAGACAACAAACAAACCCCAGGCCGCTGACCTGGGGTTTCATCATGGAGCGGGTGACGAGAATCGAACTCGCGCTCTCAGCTTGGGAAGCTGATGTTCTACCATTAAACTACACCCGCGTAAGACGCCGGTTGGTGCCGGTGTCGGAACGCGTCGTTACTTTACCTCATGTCGGGCCCCGCGTGCTGGAAGCGTGGGGCTCGGGTTCGTTTCAGGGGTGGGGATGGGGCTGCGGGGGGCGGGAGTTGGGGCGTACGGTGGAGGGGTGGAAGAGGGTCTGGGTGGGCCTTCGAGGGACTCGGAGTGCCGCCTGGAGGGCCGTCCCTTTCATCCCGTAATGTGGCTTTCGTCGTCAGGTCGACGTCAGTTCGACAGCCAGACGCGGCTCTTGGGGAAGGGACTCTTGGACTTGATGGAGCGCACCGTCGTCCGCTGTGCCGATGGGCACGTGTTCAGCACCGCTTCGTTCCCGATGCAGCAGGCCGAGCGCCTCGGCCCTGGTCGGCTCATGCGCTGCCCTCGCTGCGCGCGGCTGCGCAGCGTCGTGCCGGTGGCCTTGGAGAAGCGGTAGCCGAGGAGGAACGGTAGGAGTTCGTCGGACGCGCGGTCCGCCCGATTGTGGGGGGTCCGCGCGTCTTGCGTATCCTCGGGACGTGCTTCTCTCAGACAAGGACATCCGGGCCGAGATCGACGCCGGTCGGGTGCGTATCGAACCGTACGACCCATCCATGGTGCAGCCGTCGAGTATTGATGTGCGTCTCGACCGGTTCTTCCGTGTTTTCGAGAATCACCGGTATCCCCACATCGATCCGTCCATCGAGCAGGCGGATCTCACGCGGCTCGTGGAGCCGGAGGGCGACGAGCCGTTCATTCTTCATCCCGGGGAGTTCGTCCTCGCCAGTACGTATGAGGTCATCACGCTTCCCGATGATCTTGCGTCGCGGCTTGAGGGGAAGAGCTCGCTGGGGCGGCTCGGACTCGTTACCCATTCCACCGCCGGGTTCATCGATCCCGGTTTCTCCGGGCATGTGACGCTCGAACTGTCGAATCTCGCGACGCTGCCGATCAAGCTGTGGCCCGGTATGAAGATCGGGCAGCTGTGCATGTTCCGGCTGACTTCGCCGGCCGAGTTCCCCTACGGCAGTGAGCGGTACGGATCGCGGTACCAGGGGCAGCGGGGACCGACCGCCTCCCGGTCCTTCCGCAACTTCCACCGGACGCAGGTGTGAGCATGTCCCGGGTCCGAGAGAACCTCACGTACGACGCGTTCGGCGTCGCCGTGCGCGAGCTCGCGCAGGCCATCGCCGATGACGGGTACGAACCGGACATCATCCTGTCCATCGCGCGTGGGGGCGTGTTCGTCGCGGGTGGGCTCGCTTACGCCCTTGATTGCAAGAATCTGCATCTGGTCAACGTCGAGTTTTATACGGGTGTGGGTACGACGCTTGAAATGCCCGTCATGCTCGCCCCTGTCCCGAATGTCATCGACTTCTCCCGCAAGAAGGTGCTGATCGCGGACGACGTCGCCGACACGGGCAAGACGCTCAAGCTCGTTCACGACTTCTGTACTGAGACCGTCGCCGAGGTTCGGTCCGCCGTGATCTATGAGAAGTCCCACTCTCTCGTGAAGTGCGAGTACGTGTGGAAGCGGACCGATGAGTGGATCAATTTCCCGTGGAGTGTCTTGCCTCCAGTACATAAGTCGGGGGAGGCCTCCAAGGTGAACAGGGAAGCGCTCTGACCTGCGAGGCAACACGATGGCCACTCGACTGATCATCGAGGGGCCATTCCTGTGCCCGACCCGCCTGCCGAAGGCAGCCGACTGACAGACTTCCTCGTCCCGAAGCAACTGGGGTGGGGCGGAGTCTTGAGCTGCTGTGGTTCCTACCTGCTCTGATGGCCCGCAGACGTCCGCGCTTGTCCGCCGTTGTTCGTCTGTGTTGCACGCAGTTACCGGTAGACACTCAAGGGTCCCGGGGGCGCGATACAGTGCGCGCCGTGGACATACCCGGCTGGTTCCTCTGGATCGCTCTCGGTCTGACCGTCTTGCAGGCCCTCGGCCTCGTTCCCGTCATCCGCCGACTGCGCGGATCCGACTCGTCGGTGCGTTTCAAGGCGCGCCTTGACCTGCTGGACGTCGCCAGCTCCCTACTGCTCTTCGGCGGCTTGCTGCTGAGCCTCGCAGTGGCGGAATCCTGGTTCTGGCTCGCTTTCGCTGGCGTCGCGCTCATGGCCGCCGTCTACGCCGTGAAGGGTGTCCACTGGCTCCGCGCTCGCCGCCGTCCCACGGTCTGATCCAAACGACAGACTTCAACCGCTCCGTGCACTACTTCTTCTTGCCCTGGGTCTTGCCGGGGATCTTGGTGAGCTGGGTTTTCGCTGGTCAGGGGCGGTGGGCTCGTGCGCCTGGTGGTCGTTGTTGGTCGCCCTTGGCCACTGGTGGGCGGCCTCGGACGGCCCAGAGACGGCCCAGACTCCCGCTCATCGGCCCGCCTCGGAGGCGGTGCCGTTGGCTGATGTGGCTCTCTTGTGTGACCGCATTGCGGTTCGCAGAGCTTCGAGTTCGGTTCGAGGAAACGGCCGGCCCCATTGAGACTCGTAGGCTTCTTCGCCCTGCTCGTAGTCGATCCGGTCGAAGGCACGGACGACGGACCGCGCGAGTGCCGTGACGGTGTGGCGGCCTGACCAGAGAACTACCCCTGAGCTGTCCGGAGCTTGGGCGTCGTCGGCCAGGACCAGGCGGACATCGACCACAGATCCGTCTCTGTGAAAGAACCACTGGTACGTCTGTGGCTCTCCCTCCAACTCGGCGCGTGTGTCCTCGTCACCGAGGACGAGCCGGGCAACGGCGTAAAGGAACTCCTCGGGCGCGTCAGTGATGTAGGAAGCAATGGCCTCTGCCTCACCATGCTCATCAGCCACCTTGATACTCGCCCAGCCGTGACTGCCCAACATCCATGTGATCGCTAGGGAAGGCATCTCCCCTCCTCCGTGGTGACTCTATGGACTCAGGCGCCGTGTGGCCGAGCCCTCAGCTTGGGAATCGCGGATGGGTTTGCTGCCGACGGGGCTCTGGCCTGCGTTGAAGGCGCGTTGTTGCAGCTTTGGCAGTCTCCCTCAAACTTCATCGTTGACCGTGGCTGACCGTTCCATCTGGCACGCTTGTGGCAGGGCTACTGCCGGAGCGAGCGGAGACGGTACGTTGCAAATCGCGGGCGTGGATGTGTACGTAAACCATCCGGTGCTGCACCTGGGTGCCACCGATTGGGTCCCCACTTCGCTCGACCTGGGGGATGCAGCTGCGGCGAGCTGCGACACTCATGTTGCGGTCCGGGTCCGGCCTCAGTCCGACCTCATCCGAGTGCGCATCTTTCGGGACTCTGGAGAGACTTCGGGCGCCGATCCAACGTTCACGACCGTCTTCGACGGCCAGCTCCTCCTGTCGGACGGCCGTTTGGCTGTCGGGGACGTTGAGGGACTGACCCGCTTCGTCCGACTAGTGGGGGACCGCGGTGCATGGAACGTGCGTGTGGCGGTGGATGCTCCTGGGTGGGACGCTCGCGCCATCGATGTGACTCTTGGATGGCCGAGCAATGCTCAAGACCTAATAGCAGTGCGCGGTGACGGGTGACCCCTACTCAAGACCTGGAGCTGGACTCCTCTCCACAGCGCCCGGTTCGTCTTCGACACCGACCGCCGCACCGCGCGGACCGCACTCGACACCATCGACGCCACCGGCAAGGAGGCCCTCGAAGAGCTGCGCCGCATGCTCACGGTGCTGCGCGCCGACGGCGACGGCGCCCCGGCCGCCCCGATGCCCGGCCTCGCCCGCCTCGACGAGATGGCCGAACGTGTGCGCGCCGGCGGCGTCCCGGTCGCCCTGACCGTCGAGGGCACCCCGCGCCCGCTCGCCCCCGGCGTCGAACTGTGCGCCTACCGGGTGGTGCAGGAAGCCCTGACCAACGTCCTGAGACACGCGCCCGGCGCGAGCGCCGAGGTACGGCTGAGGTACGAGCCGCACCAGGTGACCGTTTCGGTCACGGACGACGGAGAGGGGGTGATTCCGGACAGAGTACGAACCGACGGCGGACACGGCTTGATTGGCATGCGCGAGCGGGCCAAGCTCTACGGCGGGCAGATCAGCATCGGCCCGCAGGACCAAGGTGGCTTCGCCGTGCGGCTGACCCTGCCGACCTCCGCGAAGGCCGCCGTGCGGGGGGACGACGCCACCACATGACCACCGTGCTCGTTGTCGACGACCAGTTCCTCATCCGGGCCGGACTGGTCGGGCTGCTGCGCGCCGCACCCGGCATCGAGGTGGTCGGCGAGGCCGGCGACGGAGCGGAGGCCGTGACGCTCGCCGCCGAGACCGCCCCCGAGGTGATCCTGATGGACATCCGGATGCCGGGCATGAACGGCATCGACGCCACCGAACGCATCCTCGCCCAGGCCGCCGACCCCCTGCCCCGCATCCTGGTGCTGACCACCTTCGACCTCGACGAGTACGTGTACGGCGCACTGCGCGCCGGAGCCTCCGGGTTCCTGCTCAAGGACTCCGGCCCGGAACGGCTGCTCGCCGCAGTGGCCGCGGTGGGCGGAGGCGACGCGCTCTTCGCGCCCAGCGTCACCCGCCGCCTCGTGGAGGCGTACGCCCGGCAGACCGCCTGCGAGCAGCCCGCGGATCTGGACGCGTTGACCTCCCGTGAGCTCGAGGTCCTGAAGCTGATCGCCCGCGGCCTGTCCAACCTGGAGATCGCCGACCGCCTCTACATCAGCGAGGCGACCGTGAAGACCCACCTCAACCGCACGATGACCAAGCTGGACCTGGACAGCAGGGCACAAGCGGTAGTGGTGGCGTACGAATCAGGTCTCGTGACCCCGGGCGGATAAAGACTGGGTGCTCTGGCGGCCCCACGGGCCCGGAGGCTCCATTCGACCGCCAACGATCAAATGCACCGCGCGGGGACTAGGGTTTCGCCGACCGGCGACCTCGGTCCTTCGGCCGGTCGTTGTCGCGGTGCAGGGCGAGCACTGCGGCGGCGATCCACCCGAAGTCGCGGTATTTTCCGTCGCCTGGGCGGACTCCGCCTACGGCGGGACCCTCGTCGACTGGTCCCACTCCTTCCTCGGCATCACGCTCAAGACGGTGCCCCGCCGCCCCGCCGCAAGGACCAGGACGGCTTCGCCATGCTCGCCAAGCGGTGGCGGGTCGAGCGGTCCGGTCCGGCAGTCGCCCGCGCGACCTCGGTGAACGGCCCGTCATTCACGCGCAGTCGCAGGTACGAGCCGACCGCCTCCGTGTGCGGCGTCTCGAGGGGAGCCGTGGCGACGGCGGTCAGCGCGTACACCCCGCCCTCGGGCGCACGAACGCGGTACGCGGCGAACCAGCTGCTCCCACGAGGCGCCTCCTCCGCTGTCAGCAGCGCCAGGTACCGCCCCCGCGAGGCACGTCGGTCACGGGCCACCGGGATGTTCGTACGCATCGGGGACTCGCCCTGCACGGTGATGACCACCGGTGCCGCACCGCTTCCCATCACCCCGGCCGCCCGGTTCGCCCCCACCACGGACGCCCCCGCTGCCCCGAGTCCTGCCGCCATCGCCATACGCCTGTCGAAGTCCATACATCCAGCAGACGCGTTGAAGGCTCGGCCGGGCGTCGTGCGTGAGGACCACCGGACCCGGAGGTGCCTCTCGGGGCGGTCACGGGAAGCGGCGGTGCGTGTTTGGGCGGATCATGAGGACCGCTCGGCGGGGAGGCCGGAATCCCGCTCGTGCGTCAAGTGGGCCAGGTAGACGTCCAGGGGCTGGACGCGTCCAGGGACGGCTGTCCGAAGGTTCCACCAGCGGATGCACGCGATCTCCTCGTTGGCCTGGAAATCGCGGATCGTTGTGGTGCTGCCCGCGAACAGTGCCGCGTACTCGGGTCGGTGATCTGGTGCCAGGAGGAAGCCCGCGTAGCCGATGAACCGCAATGGGCCGTCGGGTCGCTGGCCGCTTTCCTCCAGTAACTCGCGTACGGCCGCCTGGCGTGGGGATTCCCCCGGTTCCAGGCCCCCACCGGGCAGTTCCCAGCCCTGGCGCCAGCGGTCGAAGACCATGAGGACACGGTCGGCGTGCCAGAGGGCGACCAATGCCGCCGGCAGTGGTGCGTCAGGAGGTGGGGTCTCTTCCGCGCCGCGGATGAAGGAGACCAAGGCGTTCCCGCGGTCGTCGACCGCCAGCGGTGGTAGGTCAGGAGACAGCACCTTGCCGTGATTCCCGGTATGTTGCCGGAACTCTCCACTCCGGTCGCGATGGGGCGGATTGTGGTGTGCGCCCCCGGCGCGGCGGCCGCCACTCCGGATGCCAGCCCGGTCGCTGCCTTCGCCGCGCGTGCGAGACTGCGTCGATGACCTCACCGATGACGATCACCGCAACTGCCGCCGGTACCTGGAAACTTGGGGACTCGACCGTCGGTCGCGTCGGCCTTGGCGCGATGCGGCTGACCGGCAGCGCCGCGTTTCACCTCGGGGTGCCCAGGGAGCGTGAGCAGTCGATCGCCGTGCTCCGCCGCGCGGTCGAGCTGGGCGTCAACCACATCGACACGGCCGCCTTCTACTTCTCCTCACTGCGCTCCGCCAACGAACTGATCAACAGTGCGCTGGGCGGCCCGTACCCGGACGACCTCGTCATCGTCACCAAGGTCGGGCCGCACCGTGAGTACTCGGGGGAGTGGGGCACCTCCGCCCGACCCGACCAGCTGCGCGGGCAAGTCGAGGAGAACCTGCGGCAGTTGGGCCGCGACCACCTCGACGTGGTCAACCTGAGGCGGATGCGACAGGACTCCATCGCCGAGCACTTCGGCGCGCTGGCCGAACTGAGGGAGGCCGGGCTGATCCGCCACCTCGGTATCTCCGCCGTCGAACCCCGGCACCTCGCCGAGGCGCAGGCCATCGCGCCCGTGGTGTGCGTACAGAACCAGTACGGGCTGCACTCCCCGGACCCCGACGCCGACGAGATGCTGCGGCTCTGCGGCGAACAGGGAATCGCGTTCGTACCGTTCTACGCGATCTCCGGTGAGGCCGGTCCGGAGCGTGCGAGCCTGGCGGACCGCGACGAACTGCTCGCCGTCGCGCGGGCCCACGACGCCACCACCGCCCAGGTCCGGCTCGCCTGGACCCTTCACCAGGGCCCGCACGTTCTCGCGATTCCCGGCACCGGAAACCCGGACCACCTCATGGAGAACGTCGCCGCGGGCGCCCTCCGGCTCACGGAGGACGAGCTGGCCCTGCTGGACGCCGTGCATCAAGGGCCCCAAGGGCAAAGCGGCGCCAACGGGTTCATATAGGCTGCCGGTTCTGTCCCTGCTGTTCGTCACCACCCGGGAGAGTCACCCGTGAGCGTAACCACCGCCCACTCCGCATCGGCCGTACCACCCGCCGACGCGACGCCCGCCACGCCGGAGACCGCAGGGGGAGCGCCGTCGCAGGACGAGGGATTCTGGGTCGAGCCGGGCGCCTCCGACGCCGAGACGCCTGCCCAGGCCGGCGTCGCGGTTCCCGCTCAGAACTCGGGCGACGAAGCCGCGGGGACTGCCGTGGACGATGGCGATGACGCCGACGCCGAGGTGGTCGACGAACAAGTCGCCCGCGACGCACGGGAGTTCGGGGTGTACGCCCGCACCGGCGGCTGGGCGTTCGCGCTCAAGGTCGCGCGGAGTGTGCGGCCCGGCGGCGAGCTGGCCGGGGAGACGCCGAAGGTGTCCGCCAAGCGGTTCGCGGAGCTCGCCGGGTGCTCCCCGGAGCGGGTCATGCGCTACTACAAGGCCTGGGACAAGGCGGCCGACGACGGCATGGTCCCGCACTTCGAGGCACTCGCCCCGGGCGAGGAGGTCGACCTGCCGGACTCGGACGTGTGGCTGTCCTACTACAGCTCCCGCAACAGCGCGACCTCCGACCGCGGCACCGCGATCACCGCGGCCGCCGAGGCCGAGGGCATCCGCCCGACCAAGGCCCTGGAGGTCGCCGAGAACCCCACCGCGCTGCGCGCCGCGATCCTCGCCGACCCCTCCACCGCCCAGGCGGCCCGCACCGCACTCCTCGACCGGCTGAAGGAGGACCCCTCCCTCCAGACGGAACTCGCCCGTGACATCGCGCGCACCGACGAGCTGAAGAAGGCGGTCGCGAACGAGACCCAGGCGGCGAGCCGCATCGGGTACGTCCGGCAGATCGTCGAGAACGGGCAGGTCAAGACCCCGGCCGGGCAGGTCATCGACGCCCCCGCCGAACTGCGCGCCGAGGCCGAGCGGCATCTGTCGCTCATCGACGAGCTCGACGAGGACGAGGACACCGGCGAGTGGGCGACGGAGGCGTACGACACCGTCAAGGAACTCGTCGTCCAGACCGTCGAGGCCAACCCCGAGCTGCGGGTCCAGGAACGCCGTACGAAGTTCTACAGCAGCCTGCAGAAGGCGACGAAGGTCTTCGAGGAGCTGACCCTCGACGACGCCGTCGACCTCGACGCCATCTACGAGGACGACATGCTCCAGCGCCTGGAGGAACTCCAGGAGGCGCTCAACACGTGCATCGCCGCGCTCCGGAAGGTGTCCCCGGGCGAGTGAGCCGGGACGCCGGCGCCGGCATGCGTGAGGCCCCCCGCAGGGCCTCACGTGACCCTCGTCGGGCCGACCAAGGCCAGGCCGACCCGCCGGAAAACAACCTAAATCACCGGTATTGCATCTAGCCGGCCACCTCCATCGCGGCGAGACTCGGACGCGCGGCGCACCGTACCGCCTCGCGGATGACCCCGGCCGGATCCCCCTCGTGATACGGCCGCTCGGACGCCTCGATGCCGTCGAGGAACTCCTGGTACCGCACGGCGTACGCGAGATGCGCCAGCGGCTCGGCGAGCGCGAGCGCGCGGGCGGGATCGCTCGCCGGAACGTGGCTCTTCCAGGCGTCGACCCAGGTGCGGACGGCTGTCGAGCGTGCTGCCTCGGGGAGGAAGTCGTACAGGCGCAGGCAGTCCAGGACCGGGTTGCCCCAGTGGGCGTCGGCGAAGTCCACGACGACGGGCGGTCCGCCGTCGCTGCGCCAGTTGCCCGGATGGAAGTCGGCGTGCACGACGGTGTCGGGCAGCCCGCACTCGGCGAGCCGTCCCCAGCGGTCCGCCAACCTCCGTGCTGCGGCCCGCTCTTGGGAGCTGAGGCCCAAGTCGGCGGTGTGGTCCAGCAGTTCGCGCAGCCGCTCGCCGAGCACCTCGTCGCGCCGGTCCCGAAGCCCGGGTGGCCGCCGGTCGACGAGCGCGGCCTGCGCGGCGACGAACCGGCGCACCCCGGCCTCGACCGTGGCGGCATCGGCTGCCCAACAGTCCTCACCGGGGATGTGCTCCAGCAGCACCCGCCGCTCGCCGGAGCCGAGAACGGTGGGCACGAGACCCGCGTCCACCTCGGCGAACGCGGCGATGACGGTGGCCTCCTCGGAGGCGAAGTGCGGCGTCGCCTTGAGCCAGACCGGTCCTTGGCCCGTGGGAAGCCGGAAGAGGCCCGCCAGATTCCACGTCCGCCGTTGCTCGACCGGCCCCGTCACCGGCCGCCCCAGTGCGGCCAGCGTCCGCGAGGCCCAGTCGAGCAACTCCCGCAGCCCGTCGGTGCGCGCCCATGGCGATCGCAGTGCCTCGTCCCCGCCCAACAGCCCCTGATGCACCGCCCGTTGCTTCGGAGGCTTCAGAGCACCTGGTTCGGGTGGCTCCAACGCCTCCACGTGATACGTCACATGGCCGTCCCGCCCGCCCTCACCCCCGTCGACATCCAGGAGACGCACGACCAGCACCGGCACCCCGAGTGCGCGTTCCAACTGTCCGACGACCGGCCCGACCTCGGCCCACCAGGGAACGTCGACGGAAAAGGGCCCCGCGACACCGAGGATGTCCCCACCCGATGTCACCCATGCGCTCACGGTTCGACTCACGGGCGCCAGTGTGGACGCGCAACCGACGCTCGGCGAACGAATATCGCGGCAGCTACTGCCTCGGCGCTACTCACCGTATGTGCGTACTGACCCTGCGTTTCACGTGAAACGGTGACACGGACATGGAGACGGCCGACCCGCCTGAGCGGGTCGGCCGCTGTTACCCCTCGCGGGCGTTCGGTTACATCTGTGGCGTGCGTGACGTCTTCGCCGATGCGCCGGCGCACGTCAGCCCCAGGAGCAGGGCCAGGGCGCCAATGATGATGTTGTTGACCACGACACCGGCGTCCGGGCTGTCGCCGACGATCCACGGCGAGATGATCATCCAGATGCCTGTGGCGCACATGGCCCAGCTCAGGCCGTACATCCTCTCCGGCCTTGCCGTGAAGCCGAGGGCCAGCAGGCCGATTGCGATGCCCACGATCAGATTGTGGGGCACCAGCGAGGGCTGGCTGGTCGTGTAGTGAAGTATCCACGGGGACACGGCGCAGTACAGACCGAGCAGGAACACTGGTCCGTCCACGAGCGCCACATCGCGACCACCGAGCATGCGGGCGTACCTAGCCTGCATTTCGGTTACATCAGGGTGGCTGGCTATGTCACTCCTGGGTGAGACGTTGGCCATGACTCGACTCCTTTGAACTCGGCAGGCCTGACCGCGTCTGGTGGGGTATGCGGTAAGCGCCGCGTACATTCATTCTGCGCTTATTTCCCCTTTATGTGTAGTGGTGGTCCCAGGGCGAGGGGTGGGGGAGGGGTGCTCAGAAGTTACTGGCGGGTTGTTGGCAGACTGTGCCGATGATGCTTCCCGCCGAAGCCGTTGCCGCCACCGCGCTGATCGAGGTCATACGCATATCCGCCCTCCCGACCAGGCACGGCGCCCCGTACCCCGGCAAGGTGGTCGCCCACTGGGCAGGGAGCGAGGTCGCCGACGCTCTGGCCTTGATCGAGAACCTGCCCGGCAGCCAACAGCACCGCTGTGGTTTCTCGCCGGGCTGGAGCGTGCGGGCGTACGAGGACGCTCTCGAACTGCCCCTGTTCGAGGCGGCGTTCTGTTTCACGTGCCACGAAGTCCGCATGCACGGACCGGCCGTGTCACCTGCGCTGAGCACGCAGTTCTTCGACGCCGACGCCTCATCCGCCCAGGCCCTCCTGGCCCTCTTCCGCGCGGCAGCCCCCTAGCGGGTCAGACTCGTTCCGCGAAGGAGGGCCGCACCTGCTCGACGGGCTCGATCCGGAAACCGTACGGTCTGTGCAGGCGGGCCTCGCCCGCAGCGAGTCCGAGGGGCAGCGAGTCCGAGGGGCAGCAGCGGATGCTCGCCCTGCACGGCGGCAGCCGGGACTTCCTGGAGATCCCCCAACCTGTGGGCGGGTATCGGCCTGGTGCGCGGCGGCGCGAGCACCGCCCTGGTCGGCAACGACGACGACGTCGCCGGGCGCCGCCCAGGGCCTGTGGCGACACGCATCCGCCGAGCCGGTGGCGGCTCCGACGACGCGGGTGCGGGTACCGTTCGCGAGCAGCTGACCCGAGGCGTCCCAGCGGGGGCTGACGCGCGAGCGCAAGACCCCCGCAGGGGTCAGGACGCGGCGGACAGCGAGTCGAGATGTGCCTGGCGAACCTCGGCGGTCTGCCCCTGCACCAGCAGGAACAACGCCTCGCGCGCCAGCCGTTGGGCCCGGTTGTCCAGGTCCAGGGAGCGTCCGCCGCCGGCCACGACCGCGGCGGTCGTCGCCTTGCGCAGCAGACCGTACGCCTTCGTCTTGAGCGCCAGCCGCTCCTCCATGTGCTCATGGGGCGCCGGATGGTCGGCGAGGGCGTACGCCTGGCGCCGCACCCGGTCCAGCCGCAGACGCAGCGCCTTCGTCGTGGCGTCGTCCTGGTCGAGCAGCGAGAGGGCCGACTCGGCGACCCCGAACACCGCCGGCGAGGCGTTCGTCGGCTTGGGCCGGTCGCCCGCGGCCCAGGTCTCGTACGGGGCATGCAGGGCCACGTTGTCATCGGGGATCCACAGCCCGTCGAGGTGGAGCGAGACCGTACGGGCGGCAGTGAGCGCCGCCAGCCGCATCGGCGCCGACGCCTTCAACCCCGACTGCGGCTCGGCCTCCGTGAAGGCGAAGACCACCTCGTCGGCGTCCGTCACCCCGGCCAGCAGCATCACATCGTTCAGCCCCCACCCGGTGTACCAGGGAACCGTCCCGTGGAACCGCCACCCGCCGCGCTTCGGCACCGCCCGGACCGGGACCTGCGGATACCGTCGCAGATGCGCGTACGCGACTCCGGACAGCAGCTCACCGGTGGCCAGTTTCCCCAACAGGCGCTCTCGCGCCGGTAGTTCACTCCTCGCCAGGGTCAGCACCGGCGTGTAGTGCTGTGTCTGCACGAACCAGGTCGAGCAGCAGGCGCCCGCCAGGATCTCCGCGATCTCGCGCGCCACGGAGTTGGGGGCCCCCGAACCGCCGTACGCCACGGGCGCGTTCACCCCGAGCAGCCCCGACTTCTTGATGGCCTCGATACTGCCGGCCGGCACCCCCTCCTGGTCGACGCGTTCGGCCTGGGGCGCCAGCACCTCGGCGGCGAGTCTGCGCGCCTGGACGACGAGAGGGTGCGGTGACGTGGTCATAGGGAGATTCTCCCCGCCTCCGCACCCAAAGATCACTCAGCGGTGGTACGGCTCCGGAGCAGATGTGCGTGACCTGTGTCACCTCGGGCTCATGTCAGGTCGGTGGCCGCGAGCGGTCAGGCCGCTGCGTTTCCATGTGATCGTCGGGGTCGCGCCCCGACCGCTTCCGGCCCGCGGCCACCCCGCTCAAGGAAGCCCAGCCGGCCAACGCGCCCCTGAGCGTCGAGGAGGCGCTTGTGTTCGTGGACGACTTACCCTGTCACAAGCCTGAACCATGACTACGGCCCCGCTCCCTTCTCGGCGCTTTCCAGGGGGCGGGGCCGCAGTCATGCGGTCACGAAGAGGGCATGTCAGGTGCGAGTGCGGTCCCAGCCGGACCAGTGGCCGCTGGTGTAGCGCTCGTTGTACCAGCGGTTGCCGTCACCTCCGATACAGGTGACGGCGAAGTTCCAGCCGTTGGCCCACTCCACACCCATCGACTTCCTGCCCTTGTAGCACTTGCCGCCCATCGGCTTCCAGCCGCTCAGACCGCTGCCCGAACTCCACTTGGTGTACGGGACGTTGTTCGTGCCGATGACGAAGACCTGGGTGTGGCCGTTGGGAAGCCTGTGGGCCTTGTTCGACCCGCACAGGAAGCGTCCGCCCCAGTTGCTGTAGGTGCAGAAGCCGGTGGAGCCGACCTCTACGAGTTCGTCTCCGGGGTCGGTGTCATCGGCAAACGCGCTGGTTTGAGCGGCGGTGACGGCTCCACCGGCGAGCATCAGCGTGCCGGCAGCCATGGCGAGTGTCTTTCGTAGCTTCACGAGTGTTTCCCCCAAGCGCTCGAGGTTGTGCTTCGGTCGAGGAGAGAGACTGCCGGCGGAACTATTCCGTCCGCCCTGGTCTCCTTGTGTTCCCAGAACGTACGGTCCGCCGCGTACGACCCGCGTCGCACACGGGGTTGAACTCCTGTGCAGACCAGCGCGGTAGACGTGCGTCTGCTCACCGAGGCACGCGCATGGCCCACGGAGGAGGGACGGCCGCGCCGCGCCGCCGTCTCCGCCTTCGGCGTGAGCGGCACCAACGCCCACGCCGTCCTTGAGGAAGCACCTCGCGAAGAGCCCACTTCTGCCGACGCGGACGAGCCGCCCACCACCACCGAGGCGCTGCCGAAGACGACTTTGCCCGCCCTGCCCTGGACGCTCTCCGCCCGGACCCCGGAGGCCCTGCCCGCCCAGGCCGCACGACTCCTCGCCCACCTGCGGGACAACCCCGGCATCGACTCGCTCGACGTCGCCTGGTCGCTCGCCGCACACCGGTCGGCCCTGCCGTACCGGGCCGCCGTCATCGGCACCGACCACACCGAACTCATCGAGAGACTCACGGCCCTGGCCGGCGGCGAGCAGGCCGACGGCATCGTCGTCGACACGGCCCGGGCCGAAGGCCGTACGGCGTTCCTGTTCGCCGGACAGGGATCCCAACGGCTCGGAATGGGAAGGGAGTTGTACGACTCCTACCCCGTCTTCGCGAAGGTGTTCGACGAGGTTCGTGCTCATCTCGACACCGAACTGACTGCCCCTCTGCGGGAGATCGTCTTCGGTGATGACGAAGAGGCCCTGAACCGGACGGAGTTCGCGCAGCCCGCTCTCTTCGCGCTTGAGGTGGCGCTGTTCCGGTTGCTGGAGTCGTGGGGTGTGCGGCCGGATGTGCTGGCCGGGCATTCGATCGGTGAGATCGCGGCGGCGCATGTGGCGGGGGTGTGGTCGCTGGCCGACGCGTGCCGTCTGGTGGCGGCGCGTGGCCGGTTGATGCAGGCGCTGCCCGAGGGTGGTGCGATGGTCGCGGTGCAGGCGGCGGAGGACGAGGTACTGTCCCTGCTGAACGACCAGGTCGGTATCGCCGCCGTCAACGGACCGCGGACCGTTGTGGTCTCCGGCGCCGCCGACGCGGTCGACGAGATCGCGGCGCACTTCCGCGCCCAGGACCGTAAGGTCACCGCGCTGCGGGTGAGCCATGCCTTCCACTCGCCGCTGATGGAGCCGATGCTCGCCGACTTCCGCGAGGTCGCGGAGAGCCTGGCCTACGACGAGCCCGGCCTGCCGATCGTCTCGACCGTCACCGGAGAGACCGCCACCGCCGACGAGTTGATGTCGCCCGAGTACTGGGTGCGGCACGTCCGCCAGTCCGTCCGTTACGCCGACGCCGTACGCGCCCTCGTCCGGCAGAAGGCGACCCGGTTCGTCGAGCTCGGCCCGGACGGCACGCTCACCGCCCTTGCCCAGGGTTGCCCGGAGGCCGTCGACGCCGGGAGCGTCCTGTTCTCCGCCACGCTGCGCAAGGACCGCGACGAACCCACCAGCATCCTCACGGCGGTTGCCCGTCTGCACACCCACGGAGCCACGGTCGCCTGGAACGCCGTACTGCCGGGCGGCAACCGGGTGGAGCTGCCCACGTACGCCTTCCAGCACCAGCGTTACTGGTTGGCGAATCAGGACAAGGACCAGGATCAGGAACGAGGGGGCGACGGCGGGCAGCAGCCGCCGCGCGGCTCCGCCGACGCCGAGTTCTGGGACGCCGTCGAGCAGGGCGATGTCGGTTCGCTGGCCGAGTCCCTGGGCCTCGCCGAGGAGACCCTCGACGGTCTCGTTCCGGCTCTGTCGTCCTGGCGGCGGCGTCGCCAGGAACGCTCCCGGGCCGACCAATGGCTCTACCGAACGCATTGGAAGCCGCTCGACACGACGTCCGCCGCCGCGCCGACCGGTCGCCGACTGGTGCTCGTGCCGGAAGGCGGTACGGGTGGCGCCGCCGACACCGAAGCCGTCGTCGCGGAACTAGCCGCGCGCGGCGCCGACCCGGTGGTCGTAGAATTCCCGGCCGCACCTGAACGAGCTTCTCTCGCGGCTCAGTTGAAGACCGCCGTTGCCGCTGCCGACGCGTCCGATCCCGTCTCGGGTGTGATCCTCGCCGCCCTTGCCCCCGCCGGCCAGGGTGACGCGACGCAGATGTGCGCTGCCGTGGCCGTGGCGCTCCAGGCGCTGGGGGACGCGGGTGTGTCGGCACCGCTGTGGGTGCTGACCCGTGGCGCCGTGTCGGTGGGCCGCTCCGACGGTCCCGTCGATCCCGTGCAGAGCGCGGTGTGGGGTCTGGGCAGGGTCGCTGCCCTGGAATACCCGGACCGTTGGGGCGGGCTCCTCGATCTGCCCGAGACACCGGACAGCCGCGCCCTGCGCCGGCTCTCCCTCGTCCTGGCCGGCGGGACCGCCGACGAGGACCAGGTCGCGGTGCGGGCGTCGGGCGTGTTCGGGCGCCGGCTGGCGCGGGTGACCCCGAGCCGGGCTCTCGGTGACACGGCCGAAGCGGCAGACGGGTGGCGGCCGCGCGGCACGGTACTGGTGACCGGCGGTACGGGTGCGTTGGGCGCCCGGGTCGCCCGGTGGGCGGCCTCGGCCGGCGCGGAGCACCTGGTGCTGGTGAGCCGTCGCGGCCCGGAGGCCGCCGGTGCCGTAGCGCTGCGGGACGAACTGGCCGCGTCGGGTGTACGGGTGACGGTCGCCGCGTGCGACGTGTCGGACCGTACGGCGGTCGCCGCGCTGCTGGCGGAGCACCCCGTGGACGCCGTGGTGCACACGGCGGGTGTGCTGGACGACGGCGTCATCGACGCGCTGACGCCGGAGCGGTTCGCCACGGTGTCCCGGACGAAGGCGCTGGGCGCGCTGCACCTCGACGAACTCACCCGCGACCGTGACCTGGACGCCTTCGTCCTCTTCTCCTCCTTCGCGGGCACCGTCGGCGCGGCAGGCCAGGGCAACTACGCGGCGGCGAACGCCTTCCTCGACGCCCTCGCCGAGCGCCGCCGGGCCGCCGGACTCCCGGCGACGTCGATCGCCTGGGGACCGTGGGCCGACGGCGGCATGGCCGACGACGCCGGTACGACGGCGCGGATGCGGCGCGGCGGAGTGCTTCCGCTGGACGCCGACACGGCCGTGAACGTCCTGGCCCGTGTCGTGAACGCCGCCCCGCCCGCCGTACTCGTCGCCGACCTCGACTGGGCCGACTTCGCACCGGCCTTCACCACGACCAGGCCGAGCCCGCTGATCGGCGCCCTGCCCGAGGCGCGAACGGCGGTCGCCGGCGCCGAGGCCACCTCGGGGCGCACGCGTGCCGACGACCGCGCCGGGCTGCTCGGCCGGCTCACCGGACTGACCCCCGCCGAGCAGGACCGCGTCCTGCTGGACACCGTGCGGTCCTGCGCCGCCGCCGTCCTCGGTTACCCCGGCCCCGACGCCGTGGCCGCCGAACGAGCCTTCCGCGACCTGGGCGTCGACTCGCTCACCGCGGTCGAACTCCGCAACGGCCTCGCCGCCCTCACCGGAGTCCCCGCCCTGGCCGCGACCCTCGTCTTCGACTATCCGACGCCGGTGGCACTCGCGCGGCATCTGCGCGAGCAGCTGCTGGGTGCCGCGAGCGAGGCCGACCCCGTTGGCGGTGAGCCCCTGAGGACGGGTGCCGCCGACGATCCGGTGGTGATCGTCGGGATGGCGTGCCGGTTCCCGGGCGGGGCCGACGACCCTGAGGGGTTGTGGCGTCTGCTGTCGGAGGGCACGGACGCGGTCGGAGCCTTCCCCGCCGACCGGGGCTGGGACCTCACCTCCCTCTACGACCCCGAGGGCGAACGCCCCGGAACCACGCTGGTCGACGTCGGCGCCTTCCTGGAGGGCGCGGACCGCTTCGACGCGGGCTTCTTCGGCATGAGCCCCCGAGAGGCGCTGGCCACGGATCCGCAGCAGCGGCTGCTGCTGGAGACCTCGTGGGAGGCGCTGGAGCGGGCGGGCATGGCACCCCGTGAGCTGCGCGGCAGCCGTACCGGCGTGTTCGCGGGCACGAACGGCCAGGACTACACAGGGCTGCTGCTCGCCTCCGACGAGGACTTCGAAGGACATCTCGGCACGGGCAACGCGGCCTCCGTCCTCTCCGGTCGCGTGTCGTACGCGCTGGGGCTTGAGGGTCCGGCGGTGACGGTGGACACGGCGTGTTCGTCGTCGCTGGTGGCGCTGCATCTGGCGGTGCAGGCGCTGCGGAACGGTGAGTGTGATCTGGCGTTGGCCGGTGGTGTGACGGTGATGTCGACGCCGGGTGCGTTCGTGGAGTTCTCGCGGCAGCGGGGGCTCGCGGTGGACGGGCGGTGCAAGGCCTTCGCGGATGCCGCGGACGGCACCGGCTGGGGCGAGGGCGTGGGCGTCCTCGTCGTGGAGCGGCTGTCCGACGCGCGCAGGAACGGCCACCGGGTGCTGGCCGTGGTGCGGGGCAGCGCGGTCAATCAGGACGGGGCGTCGAACGGTCTTACGGCGCCGAACGGTCCGTCCCAACAGCGGGTGATCCGGGCGGCGTTGGCCGGTGCGGGGCTGAAGGCTTCGGACGTGGACGCGGTCGAGGCGCACGGTACGGGGACTTCGCTGGGTGACCCGATCGAGGCGCAGGCGCTGCTGGCGACGTATGGGCAGGACCGGCCGGACGAGCGGCCGTTGTGGCTGGGGGCCGCACATCGTCCGCGGCTACTTCGGCGGACCCCACGTCCGCTACATCCTCGAATAGAACCCTTTGAGTTTCGGATCAATAGCAGGCACGAAGAAGGGCCGAGCAACGCCGGGACGGGGCCCGTGACCGGGCTCCGCCCCGTACCTTGCCACCAGTGGTCTCTCCTGTTCGGCCCAATGGGAGCTTCCTTGGACCCCCGCGGAAACCCCAGACACCCCCCATCTCGGCCCGCCATCCCGCCGCAGATTCCTCCAGGCCACAGCGACCGCCACCGTCACCGCGGCGGCGCTCAATCCGGTCGGTACGCCGGTCGCGGCCGCCACCTCCGGTACGACCACCCGTTCACCGACTTTGCATGCACCGTCGCCCTGTGCACGTTTCCGGTGAGGCGGTAGACCCCAAGCCGGGAGACCCATCCGTAAGTGAACCGGGTGGTCCAGTTCCGGCCTCGGAGTCTGTGTTTCCGGCCGGCGAAGATGGCCAGCCGTTCGTGGACGTAGCCGTCGACCGCGTTGAATCTCCGCCGCGAGTTCCCGTTGCGGACAACCTGAGGCTGGCCATTTTGACGCGTAACCTATGGGTTACGCTTCTGGTGTGGACGACCTGAGCAAGGTGGCCTACGCCATCGCCGATCCGGTGCGCCGGGAAATCCTGATGATGTTGCGCCGTACCCCGCTGACGGCAGGCGACATTGCTGCCCGGTTCGCCATCAGCCGACCCGCGGTCAGCCGTCACCTGCGCGTGCTGCGGGAGAGCGGCCTGGTCCGGGACCAGCAGATCGGACGCCATCGGCGTTACTCCCTCGCCCGCTCCCGGCTGGGCGACCTCGCCGCCTGGCTCACCCAGTTCGACACCCAGCGTGTCGACTGGTCGCAGCGTCTGGGGGCATTGGAGACCGAAATTCACCGCACCCGACGGGACCGCAATCGGGATGAGCCCGCCGACGATCAGCACACCGCGCGCCACTCCGAGGAGAACACGGCATGACCCTTGAGCCCACCGGACAACTCACCCCCACGCCGACGGGGCACGACCTGATCCTCACTCGCAGCTACCGCGCCTCCGCCGACGACGTCTGGGCGAGTGTCACCGAGCCGGAGCGCACCGCCCGCTGGTTCGGCCCGTGGCGCGGCCAGGCGGCGACCGGCCGCACCATCGAAGTGCAGATGGTGTTCGAGGAGTCGGCGCCGTGGTGCCCACTGCGAATCGAAGCCTGCGAACCGCCGCGCCGACTCGCCGTCTCGATGGAAGACGAGGCCGGATCCTGGTCGATGGAGCTGCTGCTGGCCGAGAGCGACGGCACCACCGAACTCCGGCTGGTCCATCACCTCGCCTCCACAGAGCACCTCGGCCAGACCGGTCCGGGCTGGGAGTACTACCTGGACATGCTCACCGCCGCACGCACGGGCGGGCCACGGCCTGACTTCGAGGACTACTACCCCGCGCAGAAGGCATACTTCGAGTCCCTGGCCTGAGTGTCTAGTCCCTGGCCTGAGTTTGGCTCTGAAGCTCCTATAGATCGTCAAGTGGCTGGAGATGCCGAGGGTCCGCTCCTGAAGGCGCTGGTGAGGTGGTGGTAGACCTCGCGCGCGACGAAGCGCTTGAGGCATCTGAGGATGTCCTTCGTCTTGAGCCCTTCGAGGGTGCGTCGTGCGACGTGGTCGCAGGTGCGTGGGTCGTGACGCATGCGGACCAGCACGATTGTGTGCAGCGCACGGTTGGCCTGCCGGTCGCCACCGCGGTTGAGTCGGTGGCGGTCGGTGCGGCCGGAGGAGGTCGGAGGAGGTCGGCACGGGTGCGGCGGCGCACAGGTGGGCGAAGGATGCTTCCGAGACGAGCCTGTCGGGGTTGTCCCCGGCTGTGACCAGCAGTTGCCCGGCGGTCTCGGTTCCGACGCCCGCCAGCGCGAGCAGGCCGGGCGCGGTGCGGGTGATCAGGGCGCGCAGCTCGGCGTCCGCGTCTGCGATCTCCTCGCTCAGGTGCTGGTAGCGCTTGGCCAGGCGCTTGAGCGCGAGTTTGACGGCGGCGACCGGGGCGGTCAGATCGGTGCCGGGACGGCTGGCCGCCAGGCGCCGTATCAACTCGGTGGTGGTCAGTGAGCGCAGTGCTTCGCGTACCGCAGCGGGATCGTGCGGTGGCCGCAGGCAATAGCGTAGAGCCTGCCCGCTGGCGGGAGATGTTCGACCAGGCCATGGCCCGGATCGCGGGACGATTCGGCCGAGTTGAGCCCCGGGCGACGGCCCGCGTCTACCTGCTCGGGCTGCTGTCCAAGGCCTTGCGGAAGAACTGCCGGCGGCTGGCCGAACAGGCCGGTCACGCCCGGCCCGGGCCGATGCAGCGCCTGCTGCGCTACGCCCGCTGGGACGCCGACGCCGTCCGCGACGACATCCGCTCCTACGTCGCCGACCACCTTGGCACCGACGGCGGAGCGCTGATCGTGGACGAGGCCGGCTTGGTGAAGAAGGGCCACGCCTCTGCCGTCGAAGCGGAAGCCCAGCATCTCGTTCTCCCCCGATGAACTCGGCTTTTGCAGCCCGCCGCAACAGCATGGCCGGACGCGGTGCCACTCAGCAGAGTTGGTCTCGCCATGCACAACAGTTCTAGGGGGTAAACATGCGGAAGAACCTCAAGACGCTCGCCGTGGCCGTCGGCGGTCTCGCTCTGGCACTCGGCGGATCGACGGTGGCCGTCGCCAATCCGCAGGGCGACGTGAGCGCCCAGGTCAGCTGCTACGACGGGGCCTCGTCCTTCTCGAAGGCGTCCGGCCGGCACACGACGAGCGTCTTCAGGACGTCGACCAGGTGCAACGACATCAACATCAAGATGAGCTCCGGCGGCCGTTACGTGAAGGTGTGCTTCAAGCTCAGCAGCGGCTCCTTCGACTGCCAGAGCGACTACAAGTGGGCCCCTTCGGGCTCTTGGAAGGTCATCGCCACCGACGTCCGCGACTTCCAGGAGTTCGTGTTCTTCTTCGACTCCACCAGCTCCGCGTCGGGCTCATACGCCGCCTGACCGCAACAACCGCGCTGACTCGTCGGTACGCAAGGGGCGGGCCCGCCGGTGGACAACCGGCGGGCCCGCTTCATGCTCGTGCCGACGGCGACGAACCAGTGCTGGTCACTCCATCGGGCTCGCGGCGCGCAGCAAGGACGCTCCCGCCGGGGTGAGGGTGTGCAGCACGGTCGGGCCGTTGCGGATGGTGGTGATGAGGCCCGCGTCGCGCAGCACGGTGGCGTGTCTGCTGGCGGAGGATGCCGATACTCCGGCGGCACGGGCGATCTCGCCGGTCGTGGCACCAGTGGACGCGGCGCGCAAGGCGACCGCTCGGGCGCGCCCGAGCAGGGTGATCAGAGACTTCTCGGGGGCATCGACGCCATGCGGGGCATCCGGGGGGCTCGGCTCGTGGAGGAGCGAGTACCAGAGCACGGGCGGCATTTCCGGGTCGGCGAAGGCGACCGGCTCCCCCCAGTTGAAATACGAAGGGACGAGGGTGAGCCCACGTCCGTTCAGATACAGGTTCCGGTCCTCGACCTGCTTGGGATAGACGACCTCCAGGACGGGAGGGCGCCAGCGCAGCATCGGCCCGAGTCCCGAGAGCATGCCCTCGACTCCGCCGTCCAGAAGCCCACGGGCACGCGACGCTCGCTCCGCCTCGATCCGGGACTGTGCCTGTTCCTCGTACGGGGCGATCACCGCGTCGTGGTACGCCCGCAGCATCCCCACGAACTCCTTGCGCGCCTCCAGCCGGGCCAGTTGCCCGGCCCACGCGGGAGCACCGACGGTCCGGTCGAGGATGGTCACTTCCTTCAGGACCCGTCGCGGAGGCGTGGCCAGAATGGATTCCAGTCCGGCGTCCAAATCACCCACCGCATCAGCGGGCGTTAGAAAGTCCGGAAAGTAAGCGGCCCTTGGATACAAAGGCAGGAAGACGCTCCGCAGGACACGCCCCAGCCCCCTCTCCCGCGTCTGCTGCCTTGCCATGCGGTACCACCCGGCGTAGGCCCACCGCCCTCTGCGCGACTGCAATCGGTGCAGACTCGAGGCGACTTCCCAGAGCGGATCAGGCGCGGCGGCAATCCTGGTTCTCGCCAGATCTGTATCGCTGAAATGAATGCGGAGCATGTCGTCCCCCATTCGGCATGGTCGGCTGGGAGATCGTAGGTCGCGGAGATCAATACGCGATAAACGGGGGTTCAACAGACGTGAGGCGCCTGTTCGACCAGACCATGGCCCGGATCGCGGGACGATTCGGCCGAGTTGAGCCCCAGGCGACTGCCCGCGCCTAGATGCAATACCGGTGACTTTGGGGCTTTCGGGTCGTTGGGTGTGGTGTGCCAAGGCCCGGACAGGTGAAGCCGTCGTCGGATGAGCCGGCAAGGCGTTCCCCGCCGTGTCCACGGCGCCGGTAACGCTCGCGGCTTGACTTCTTAGCAAGCTCGGATGTCTGTGGATCGGCCTCGGGAAGGGTGCCTCGCGGAACGCGGAGGGCGTACCTTCCCGGGTGATCGACTTCTGGTCATCGAGTAGGCCCGCGTTGGCGCGCGGGTCGGGAAGGCACGCCCGTGCTCAGCGTAGTCAACAACGACGGAACCACCGAGACCGGCTTCCTGATGGACGACATCGTCCGCGAGGGCGCCCGGCGGATGCTCGCCGCGGCCCTGGAGGCCGAAGTCAACCAGTACATAGCCGAGTTGGCCGACCGGCGTGACGAAGCCGGTCGCCGGTTGGTGGTCCGCAACGGCCACCACCGCGAGCGCACCGTGACCACCGCCGCAGGCCCGGTCCCGGTCAAGGCGCCGCGCGTGAACGACAAGCGCGTTGACGCCGCCACGGGCGAGCGCGAGCGGTTCTCGTCGAGGATCCTGGCCCCCTGGTGCCGGAAGTCCCCGAAGATCAGCGAGGTCCTTCCCCTGCTCTACCTGCACGGACTGTCCTCCGGCGACTTCGTGCCCGCCATGGAGCAGTTCCTCGGCAGCTCGGCCGGGCTCTCGCCGGCCACCGTGACCCGGCTGACCAAGCAATGGAGCGATGACCACGCCGTCTTCCAAGCCCGCGACCTGTCGGAATCCGACTACGTCTACGTGTGGGCCGACGGCGTCCACCCCCAAGATCCGCCTCGGCCAGGCCCGTTCCTGCGTCCTGGTCCTCATGGGAGTGCGCACCGACGGCCGCAAGGAGCTCATCGCACTCGCCGAAGGACTGCGCGAGTCCACCGAGTCCTGGGCCGACCTGCTACGTGACTGCCGGCGGCGCGGCATGCGGGCCCCCGAGCTCGTGGTCGGTGACGGCGCGATGGGCCTGTGGCGGGCTCTCACGGAGGTGTTTCCGCAGGCCAGGCACCAAAGGTGCTGGGTTCACAAAACCCGGAACGTGGTCAACGCCCTGCCGAAGTCGTCCCAGCCCGGAGCGAAGAAGGCATTGCAGGAGATCTACAACGCCGAAGACCGCGACCACGCCGAGAAGGCCGTCAAGGACTTCGATCGCGCCTACGGCGCGAAGTGGCCCAAGGCGGTGAAGAAGGTCACCGACGAGACCGATGAACTCCTGGCGTCCTACGACTTCCCCGCCGAACACTGGATCCACCTCAGAACAACGAACCCGATCGAATCCACCTTCAGCACCGTCAAGTTGAGGACCCGGGTCACCCGCGGAGCTGGCAGCCCCGCAGCGGCCCTGGCCATGGTGTTCGAGCGCACCGAGTCCGCCCAGACCCGCTGGCGCGCGATCACCGCACCCCACCGCGTCGCCCTCGTCCGCAACGGCGCCACATTCCACAACGGCTACCTCGTCGAGCGTCCCGAGGTGAGCGCAGCATGACCAGGCACGGGAACCGCCCACTGCTCTTCCTGGACGTCGACGGGCCCGCTCCTGCCGTTCGGTGACGACCCGCAGCGCGATCTCGCGGGCACCGCATCCAACTCGCACCTGGCGCGGCTCAACCCGCAGATCGGGCCGCAGCTCGCGGCGCTGCCGTGCGACCTGGTCTGGGCCACCACCTGGGAGGAAGAGGCCAATATCGAGCTGGCACCGCGACTCGGCCTGCCGCAGTTGCCGGTCGTGAACTGGCCAGAGCCCTCAGCCACCCACGAACGCGAAGACCAGTGGTTCGGGCTCCATTGGAAGACCCGAACCCTCGTCGCGCGCGCGGCTTTACCGACCGGCGAGCTCACCGGGACGCGCTCAACCTGGGGCGATGCGTCGCGGTCGTGTCAGGGACGGCCTGCTTCCTTCTCGGATGTCGGGCCGCAGGTAGGCACCCTGAGCCTCGCGGCCACCCGGCGTCACGGCATGCCCGCACGTGACGCCCCGGCTGCACACTGCGGACGGGCTACGTCATCAACTCGATGTGCGGATGCTCGGGCTCCGCCGGGCAGACGAACAGGTGCTGCCGGTAGCCGCTGCCTATCTGGACACCGGTCGCGTTGTAGCCGCGGTGGCCGGGGTACGGTCCAGCACCTGGGTGGGGGTGCGGAGACCAGCTGTTCCCGGCGTCGTCCCCTTCCTCGAACGTGGCGACGGTCATCAGGACCTCCATGCCGGTGCCGCACTCGGAGCAGGGCTGCGGGCTGGGGTCGGTGGAGTTCCAAGCGGGCCAGCCGCCGACCTTCCAGCCGGGTGCGTTGGACAGCACACAGTCGTAGTACGTGTCCGGGTCCATGTCTTCCTCTGCTGCCTGCGGCACACTCCACTGCTTGAGCTGCTCCCGCAGTTCTTCGCTCAGCTCCAGATGGTCGGGGTACTCGGTGATCTGCTCCGGTTCGAGCATGCACGGTTCCGGTAGATAGCCGTCGAACTGCACTGCGGGCGGCTCGGGGGGCGTGTCGAGAACGTCGGTGACGGCGGCTGCCGAACGCCAGAAGAGCAGGGTCCTGGGCATGATCGGATGATCGAAGGGGCACCACAGAACCTGCAGCAGGTCTTTGCCCTCCGGCGGGCTCAGATCGGGCACATCCCTTACGTACAGCTGCGCGACGGGCAGCATCGCTATGGGGCCGTCGTACGCCTGGACCGCCAGCCTCACCGGATACGTCCGAGGGGGCCGGATCCGCTCGAGAGTCTCCCGTTCCTCCGGAGTCAGGTCCCGGCCCTGCGAGGCGGCGAAGATCCGTCGTTCCAGCCGCAGATCCGCCGGGGACTGGGCTGGGTTGATGCCATCCACCACATGCGGTTCCTCACAGTGCGGCCACGGCTCCTCGGCGGGCCACAGCAGCGGCCCGCCGATCGAGCTGTCGTGCCACGTCGGCGCCCCAGGGCGGGGGTGCAGGCGGGTCGCCGTGCGGGCCAGCGGAGCCAGTTGGGGAAAGACCGCGGCAACGTCGATCGGCCGTGGCGGAGTGACAGGAGTGACATTCATGGCCGCAATCTTGCCAATCGCCTCTGACAACGGCCCTCGTGGCCGCCCCACGAAGAGCTCCGGCACGGGCGCCACCCGGGAGAGCGCTACCGCCGGTCCGTTGCCGGCAGATGCCCCGCGAGCAGGTCCACGATCGCCGCGTGGATGTCCGTCCACGCGCGCGGTTCGTCGCCACGTACCACCTGGACAGGGACGACCTTGACGCGTCCATTCCGTCCGCACCGCCGCCGGTCAGGAGATGGTCCATCACGATCTCCATCGGCCGGCAGGCCGTGGCCGAACCCCTTGAAGTTGAGCAGCTCGCCGATGGTGAGTACGTAGACGGCCCTGGTGCCGCCCCACGGGGGGGGAGGGCGGCACCAGGGCCGATCTACGGATAACCGTAGCGCTGAAGTACTGGTCAGGGGCGGCGAAGCGGCAAGCCGGGCTGTTCGCGTGAGGCGGGGACTTCGGGGGCGTACGACACGAGGTCGGGCACCGGCCTGCCGGTGGGCTGGGTGACGACGATGACCCGGCCGTCGTACAGGCGTGCGGCGAGCGCCTCGTACGGACCGTCCGGCACCGCCTGCCGGTATGGCACCGTGCCCGGCCGCCGGGTGAGTCCGGCGATCAGCCAGACGAGCCGGGCCTTGGGCGGACGGACGCCCGTTCGCCTGGGTCGACGACGAGATGACCGACGCCGACCGAGACTGGGTATCCACCCACCACCCCGCCCAGGCGATCCTCCATCGCGTCGCGTCGTCCCGCGGCCTCACCGACCAGGACTTCGCAGTCCTCGATCAATGGCTCCAGCTGGCTTGAGGTTCTCCGCGATGATCCACAGGATTTGACAGTTACTCCCAGGCGCGTTCCTCGATGCGCTTGGCCTGGGTGATGCGAAGCCGGGACAGCTCGGCCGACTTCACATACGGCAGCCCCGCCGCGTGCGCTTGTTTCCGGTCGCGCAGGCAGTCGTTCCACACCACGCGGGCACACCCGAACGCACTGGCCAGCGCACGGCGCTGTGCGGCGTCCGGGTAGGCCCGGTAGTTGTAGCGGAGCTGCACAACCAAGATCGATCGGCCTCCGGCCACTCCCGCGCCTCCGTCAGAAGCTGGACAGTGCCGGACGACCAGTCGACCTGATCCGACGGCTCATCGACGTGCAGAGTGGCGGGCAGCACGCCGTGCCGCATCGCCTCCACCATCTTGATCACACCGGCCATACCCGCGGCGGCCTGGGTGTGCCCGATGTTCGACTTCACCGCGCCCAGCCACAGCGGCCGGTCCGCACTGCGCTCCTTGCCGTACGTCGCCAGCAGCGCCTGCGCCTCGATCGGGTCACCGAGCCGGGTCCCGGTGCCGTGTGCCTCGACGGCGTCGACCTCAGCCGCAGAAACACCCGCGGCGGCCAGGGCCTGCCGGATCACCCGCTGCTGCGAGGGACCATTCGGAGCCGTCAGCCCGTTGCTCGCACCGTCCTGATTGACCGCGCTGCCCCGCACCACCGCCAGCACCTGATGGCCGTTGCGTACCGCGTCGGACAGCCGCTCCACCAGCAGCACACCGGCGCCCTCGCCCCAGCCCGTACCGTCCGCGCCCGATGCGAACGCCTTGCACCGGCCGTCGACGGCGAGTCCCCGCTGCCGCGAGAACTCCACGAACACCCCTGGCGTGGACATCACGGCCACGCCGCCCACCAGCGCGAGATCGCACTCGGCCGCCCGCAGGGCCTGTACGGCGAGGTGCAGCGCGACCAGGGACGACGAGCACGCGGTGTCCACGGTCACCGCCGGGCCCTCCAGGCCCAGGGTGTACGAGACCCGGCCGGAGAGCACGCTGGCCGCAGTGCCGGTCAGCAGGTAACCCTCGGCACCCTCCGGGATTTCGTCCAATCCGGATCCGTAGCCGAGGATGGAGGCCCCGACGAAAACGCCGGTACGGCTGCCGCGCAGCGAGCCGGCTTCGATGCCCGCCCGCTCCACGACCTCCCACGATGCCTCCAGGAGCAGCCGCTGCTGCGGGTCCATCGCCAGCGCCTCACGCGGGCTCAGGTCGAAGAAGGCGGGGTCGAATTCATCGGCGTCGTAGACGAATCCACCTTGACGGGTGTACGACGTGCCGTGGTTTTCCGGGTCCGGGTGGTAAAGCCCTTCCAGGTCCCAGCCGCGGTTGGCGGGGAACTCCGATATCGCGTCGCCGCCCGACGCCACCATGGTCCACAGTTCCTCGGGCGAGGTCACCCCACCCGGGAACCGGCAACTGGTCGCCACGATGGCGATCGGCTCCTGGGCCTTCTGCTCGTTCTCACGCAACCGGAGGCGAGTCTTGTACAGATCCACCGTGACGCGCTTCAGGTGTTCGCGAAGCTGCTCTTCGTTCGACATGTCAGTCAACCTCCGTCGCGCAGGGCGCGGTCGCTCAGGGAGCTCGATCGCACCGGGTGCGAGAACCGCAAAGAAAAGGGGGAGAGTTCAGGGAAATACGTGATGTCATGATGTATGCGTGAATAAGGGACCACGCGAGGCCGTGCTTCCCTGAACAGGAGACGTACTGGGTGAGTAGGGAGGAGAGGTCAGTCCAGCTCTTTGCTGATGAAATCGAAGAGCTCGTCGTCCGAGGCTCCGTCGAGGAGCAGCTCGACGTCCGGGCCGAGGCCCGCCGCCGAACCCGTACCAGTGGAGCCGGCGAGGGCCGAGCCACCCTGGCCGGCGTCGGCCATGCGGGCGACGAGTGCCTGGAGGCGAGCGGTGATGCTCGACCGGGTCTCGGCGTCGAAGTCGGTGGCCGCGGCGGACCAGGCGAGTTCCAGCTTGCCCAGTTCGGCAAAGACCGGTTCGGCGGCCGTCGCGTCCGGCCCGTCGCCGAGCAACTCACCGAGCAGATGACGGCCGAGGATGTCAGGAGTCGGATGGTCGAAGACGAGGGTGGTGGGCAGGGCAAGGCCGGTGGCGGCGCCGAGCCGGTTGCGGAAGTCGACCGCGGTCAGGGAGTCGAAGCCCAGTTCACGGAAGGGCCGTTCACTCTTCACTGAGTCCGATGCCGTGTGGCCCAGGACCAGTGCGGCATGGGTACGCACCAACTCCGTGATTTTCCGCAGCCGTTCGGGGGCCGGCAGAGCCGTCAGGGTGTCCCGGAGCCGCTGCCGCTCCGCACCCTGCTCCTCGGTGTCGGCCGCCGAGGTCGCCATCAAGGCTCGCTGGGCGTCGGCGAGTTGAAGGAACAGCGGGCTGGGGCGGGACATCGTGTACACGGGGGCGAATCGCTCCCAGTCGATGTCGGCCACCATTAGCTCCGTCTCGTCGTCCGCCAGTGCCTGGCGCAGTGCTTCGACGGCGAGTTCGGTTGCCATGGTCACAACACCCCGGGTCCGCAGGTCCTCCCCGGTACGGCCGGTGGCCAGCCCTGCCTCGGCCCAGGCGCCCCACGCGACGGAGGTGCCGGTCACACCGCGACGGCGTCGCCCTCGCACCAGTGCGTCCAGGTAGGCGTTGCCCGCCGCGTACGCGGCCTGCCCGCCGCCGCCCCAGACGCTGGAGATGGAGGAGTAGCACAGGAACACGTCCAGCGGACGGTCACCGAACAGTTCGTCGAGGTTACGGGCGCCCGACACCTTCGACGCGACGACCCGCGCGAACTCCGGTACGTCCATCGCCGCCAGCTCGACTAGCTGCCCGACGCCGGCCGCGTGCACCACGCCCCGGATCCCGGACCCGGCGGACTCGTCCGCGTCGAGGTCCGCGACGAGTGCGGCCAGCGCCGCGCGGTCGGCGACGTCACAGGCGGCGATGGTCACCCGGGCGCCCAGCTCCTCGAGTTCGGCGCGGATTGCCGGGGCCGCCGGGGCGTCGGGGCCGCTACGGCTGATCAGTACGAGGTGTTCGGCACCCGAACGGGCCAGATCTGCGGCGAGCCGACCGCCGAGACCACCGGTTCCCCCCGTAACGAGGTAGGTGCCACGGGCCTGCCACTTGGCGGCAGAGGTGGCGGCGCTCCGCGGTCGCGGGGCGCGGGTCAGGCGGCGAGCGTAGAGGCCGGAAGACCGGATGGCGAGCTGGTCCTCGTACGCGGCACCGGTCTGCCCCCCGACCTGCCCTTCGGCCGGCAGACCGGCGAGTGCGGCGACGAGGCGGTCGAGGACGCGCTGCTCGTGTGACTGCGGTGCGCCCGCCATCGATACGTCCGATTCGTCGGCGGTCCCGGGCTTCATCGGTACGTCGATGAGGCCGCCCCAACGGTCGGGGTGCTCCAGCGCCGCGACGATGCCCATGCCCCAGACCTGGGCCTGGTCGGCATCGACGTCATCGTCGGGAGTGACGGAGACCGCACCCCGGGTCAGGCACCACAGCGGGGCCTGGATCCCGGCGTCACCGAGTGCCTGGGCGAGCGTCAGGGTGCCGATGGCACCGGCCGACACCTGCGTCACGGAGGTGTCCTGGGCCAGGGCGAGCAGCGACAGTACGCCTGTGGGGGCGTCGTCCGCCCCTGCCAGGGCATCCCGTATCCGGTCGGCCAGTTCAGCGCGGGTGGCGCCGAGGGCATCGGCCTCCAGGCGGACGACCGCTGCCCCGGACTCGGTGAGCCGACGGACCGAGGCGTCCGTCCAGTCCTGTGCGGAACCGTCGGAGGGGGTCACCACCAGCCAGGTTCCGGCCGACTCGGCCACGTCGGTACCGGTCGCTCCGGTGACCGGCGTCCACGTCACCTTGTAACGCCAACGCTCCAGCGCGGACTGCTCGTTGAGTCGCTCCCGCCAGGACGACAGGGCGGGCAGCACGGCATCCAACGACCCCTGCCCCACACCGAGTTCATCGGCGAGTTGCTCACGGTCCGTCTCCGCCACGATCCGCCAGAAGTCCGCGTCCACCTCGCTCTTCGCACCGTTCACAACGTCGAGCCGCTGCTCGAGCGGCCAGAACCGCTCACGCTGGAAGGCGTAGGTGGGCAGGGGTACTTGGTGTGCCGTGTCGGCGGGGTAGGTGGTGGTCCAGTCGCCCGCGTCCAGCTGTGGCAGGACGGCGACAGCATCGGAGTGACCGTCACCAACACCACGCCCACGCGCCCCTCCCTCTCCCTCCCCGGTTCACAGCAGGGCCTGGTCGGCCTGCGGGAACGGGCCGACATCCTGCACGGCACCCTGGAGTCGGGCCCGACCGCGGAGGGCGGCTACCAGGTGCGGATGCGGATTCCCCTCAGCACGGACTGACCGACCAGCAGCTCATGCTGTCCCGTCGGCTTGCGCCGGCTCACGAGGCCAACTCGTGGTCCGTGGCCGGCACGAGCGCTGACAGCCCTTGTTCCCGCCTCGGCCACGGGTGGACGACGGGAGCTTGACGAGGCGTCCCAGGCGGCCACGATTCAACATGCCGTGGTGGTGGCTGGACGTGCACGTCGGCGTGGCCATGCCTTGGCAGCGGTCGTACCCTCCCGATGGCCCCTTCATGAGGGTGCTGAATCCTTGGTCGGTCGGCTGATCAGCGTGGATCTCGCATGCGGGCTCACCGACGCCTGTGGTCTGCGTCAGCGGTCTGGCGGAGACCGGGCAGGGCCGATGTACGACTCAGCGACATCGGCCACACCCTCCTCACCGGCGTCTGCGACAAGTCGCCGTCACTTCAGCAGGGTGCTGACCAAAGCGACGGCCACTCCCAGGAGCGCGTCCGCACAGCCGATCATGACGGCTCGCCCCCACGTGCGGCCCGCGGCCCGTGAGGCCAGCACGCCCCAGCCCAGCAGCAGGACGGTGTTGATGCCGAAGGCGACGTACTCGATGCCTGCCGAGCGCCACCAGCCAAGGCCCGCCCCCCACAGCAGCAGTGTCGTGGGCAGCGCCGCCGCTACCAGCGGCCATTCGCCGAGCACGGCACGCACCACACCCCGCACGCCGGGACGTCCCTGCGCGTCGCGGTAGGCGATCTGGTGGGCGTAACCATGGGCCAGGGCCGAGGCGAGGGCGGTGAACAGGACCCACAGGGCGTCGTCCATGCGTGCCGCTCGGGTCGTCTCGCCGGACTGGGTGAGCGCGGCGACGGCCGAACTCGACACCAGGAGCCCATACACGCCGCCGAACAGGGCAGTCGGCTGGGCCAGCCAGTCCCAGACCGCAGGTCTGAAACGGATGGCGGACTCGGCGTGCATACAGGGCCTTTCGCGGTCTTGGTCTCTGTGGGTGTCGGTACGTGGGGTTGTCCGGCCGGCAATGGTAGTTGACGACCGGACAACCCTACGTGTGGTGGGTCATCGCGTGGGGGCCAGGAGCTGGGTGGCCGCCAGCTGCGCGTACAGCCGGTCCTGGACCACCAGTTCCTCATGGGTGCCCACCGACCGAACCCGGCCGGCGTCCATCACGACGATCCGGTCGGCGCCGGTCACCGTCGACAGACGGTGGGCCACCACCAGCACGGTGGTCTCGCGGGCCACCTCCGTGACGACGTCCCGCAGCGCCAGCTCGTTGACGGCGTCAAGCTGCGAGGTCGCCTCGTCAAGGAGCAGCAGCCGGGGCTTGCGCAGCAGGGCTCGGGCGATGGCGATGCGCTGCCGCTCGCCGCCCGACAGCTTCGAGCCGCGGTGTCCGACCGGGGTGTCCAGGCCGTGGGGCAGTCGGTCGACGAGCGTGTCGAGCTTCGTCCGGGCCAGGACGTCGTGGATGTCGTCGTCCGTCGCGCCGGGCGCCGCGAACACCAGGTTCTCCCTGAGAGTGCCGGCCAGCACGGGCGCGTCCTGCTCCACGTACCCGATGACGGACCGCAGTTGGGGCAGTGACCAGTCCCGCACGTCCTTGCCGTCGACCAGGACCCGGCCGCCGGTGGCCTCGTAGAACCGCTCGATGAGCGCGAAGACCGTCGACTTGCCCGCGCCCGAGGGGCCCACGAAGGCCGTCATCCCAGTGCCCGGCACCTCGAAGCTCACCCCCGTATGGACATTCGGCAGGCCGGCCCGGTAGTGGAAGGACACGTCCTCGAAGCGGACCGACGCCGGACCCGGCATCGCTGCCTTCTGCCCGGGCAGGGCGCCCGTCCGCCGGTCTACCGGCTCCGTCGCCAGGCGTTCCACCTGCGCGATCCGGGAGAGCGCGGCCGCCCCCTCCTGATAGGAGGACCCGGCTTCGACCAGCGTGGACACCGGCTCGATCAGATAAAAGAGGTACAGCAGGAAGGCGATGAGGGTGGACACGGGGATGTCCCCGGACGCCACCCTCGCCCCGCCGACCGCGAGCACCGCGAGAAAGGCCAGCTGGACGGCGAGTTCGTCGGCCGAGCCCGCCACGGACTCCCACTTCGCGCTCTTCACGCCGTGCCGCCACGCCCGCCGCGCCGCCGCCTCCACCTGGGCGGTCTCCCGCTCCTCGGCGCCGGACGCCTTGACCGTGCGGAACGCTCCGAGAGACCGCTCCAGCGCTACGGAGATCTCCCCGACCGCCTCCTGCGCCCGCTCGGTGGCCTGCGCGATCTTCGGCATCACCAGGACGACGGCCCCGCCGACCAGCACGACCACCCCGAGCGTCACACCCAGCAGTACGACATCCAGGTACGCCATCATCACGATCGCCGCCACGAAGGACACCGCGCCCGTGGCCGCGGAGACGACCGCCTGGGTGCTGACCGCCCGCAGCAGCGTGGTGTCCGAGGTGACCCGGGACATCAGATCGCCCGGCGGGATCCGCTCGAACTCCGCGATCCGCAGCCGCAGCAACCGCCCCACCAGGGTGCGCCGCGCGGCCAGGACCACCGACTCCGCCGTCCGCTCCAGCACATACGCGCCGAACGCCTCGACCGCCGTACCCACCAGCACCAGCGCGGTGAGCGCGATCAGGATCCCGGCGATGGTCTCACCGGCGGCGAGCCGGTCCACCAGTGCCTTCGTGGCCAGCGGCTGCAGCAGCCCTCCGGCGGCCCCGACCAGGGCGCACAGCAGGCCGAGGGCGACGGCCCACCGGTGCGGCCGGACGTACGCGCCCAGTGCCTTGAGCGTCTCTCGGGCGGACGGGGACGTCTCATCCGTCGTCGGGGCGGATGCGGTGTTCACGAAGTTCCTTTCTTCTGCGGTGTGCCGGGCACCGCATCAGCGGTCCGGCACACCAGTGCACGAGCATGTTTCGGTCGCATGAGCACGTTTCGGTCGCGTGAGCATGTTTCGGGTCAGTGGACGAGTCCGGCTGTGCCCGTGGCGAAGGCGTGCACCAACGCCTCGGAGACTTCAGGACGGACGACGAGCAGAACGAAGGCGCCCGCCGCCAGCGCCAGACCGAGCAACTCCAGAAACTCGCCCCTGCCAGGCGTGGCGTCGCGGCCCGGTACGTCTGCCGATGATCCGAGGAAGTCCTCACGCTCGTTGTGTCGCGCACGGTGTGTCATGCCTCCAGCCTGGAAGCCCGGCGTCCCCGCGCCCATCCGGCAACCGTCGGGTCCACCCCCGCCGAGTGGCTGAAGAAGACCGCCATCCGGCCGCACCCGACCGGCCGGGGAGGAGACTCCGCCAATCGGCAGGGCGGTACCCGCCGGTCGGCGGGGGCGTTACCGAAGCCTGCCGGATGGTCCGCCCCCTGACGTCCGCGCGAGATTCTCCGTATGACACAGACACAGCCGCCGCAGGAGACGTCAGCTCCGCAGGAGAACTCGCCTCCGCCGCCCCGAACCTCCCCCGAGTCCGCCGCGCCGGCCTCGCCCGGTCCCTCGATGGGACGCCTCGTCGTCACGACCCTCCGTCCCGAGCAGGCCGCGTACATCGGCGTCGAGGTCGAGGGCCCGTACAAGCCGGACCACTACCGCTACTGATCACCCACGACGCCGAGGCACCGTACGCAGGTCGGCGCCGACCTGCGTACGCGAGCCCGCGGCACGGTCGTAAATGAGCCGGTGCCGCCGCACGCGCTGAGCACGTCGGTGCGCTGACGCACTCGCACAGCGGCTCCCGGACAGGCCCCCGCACCCCCGTGCCGGGGGCCTGTCCGTTCGGCCCCACACCGCCCCTCGGCCGGATCAGCCCGTCAAGACCCAGGACGCCCATGCCCCGCGGCCGGTATTCGCTTCACGACACCCACGACCACACCCTCCTCGCCGAAGAACACTTCCACTGCGCGCCCGGCCCGTCCGGCTGGCGCTATGTCTCCCAAGTCACCACCCCCTCCGGCGACCCCGCCGGCTCCGTCGACCTTGCCCTCGACGACCTCGGCCGCCCCATCCGCCTCGAACTCCACACCGCGAGCTGGCAGGTCCGCGGCGCCGCCCTCGACGGCGTCACCTGGGTCCGCGCCGACCCCACCGGCACGCATGCCACCGAAGGCAATGTCCGCGCCCACGCCTTCACCGGCACCTCCCCGGCATTCCTCATCGCCACCGCCCGCCTCCTGCGCCTCACCTCCTCCGCGCCCGCAACCCGCGTACGCCTCGTCGCCTTCACCGACCCGGTCCTCGCCCCGCGCACCGTGGACCAGTCCTGGGCCCTGATCGCAAGACAAACACACGCCACTGACAACGACCCCCTGACCGTGGACGAATACCAGGTCACAGCCCTGGACACAGGCGAGCAGCACACCGTTCACATCTCCGGCGACGTCGTCCTCGCGGCACCCGGAATCGAGCTCGAACACCTCGAATCACCGCCGTCGACGTTCGACTGACACCGACTCCCGCCCGACGTTCGAAGAACGCGGACTCACGCAGGAGGCGCGAACCCGGTACTCGGCCGCTCAACCGGCGGCTCCTGCCCCGCCTCGGACACCACCGGAGCCCCAGGAGCACCCGCACCGGCGCCCTCACCGGGAGCCGCCCTGACGGTTCCCACAGGCGATACGTATCCGGACGGGCCCGACGGCGGTACATACCCTGACGCCCCCGCAGACGGAACCTGCGCGGCAGAACCCCCAGGCGGCGCATACCCCGAGGCCACGGGAGGCTGCGCCACCGGCCCGCCCCACCCCGGCCCACCGACCGGCGCACCCTGCAAGCCCCCTCCCGCGGCAGCCCCCGGCGCACTCGGCACAACCGGCGCACCACTGACACCCGCCGCGCCCCCGAACGCCCGCCGCGCCTCCCGCGCCTGCCGCTCATGCACCACGGCCGCCAGATACGCGCCCGCCGGCACCCCATACGGCGCCGGAGTCCCCGTATGCGCCGCGAGGTCCGAGGCGAGACGTTCCGCCATCGCCCCACCGACGTACGGATCCAGCTGCCCCATCCGCGTCAGGTACTGGCGAATGGCCAACCACAGACCATCAGGAACCGCCGACAGGTCGAGCCCGGAGAACCGCCCCACCAGCCAGGGCGGCGGCGGAGGCACGAACGGCGCCCGCCCCGCCGGCACCCGCTCTCGCACCACCAGCGTCCCCGCGAACACGTCACCCAGCCGCCGTCCCCGCGCCGACACGAGCGAGGCGATACACGCGACGACCCCGACCGTCATCAGAATCTCGACCATCCCGACCGCACCGCGCACCAGCGCGTGCCGGAACCGGATCGGCCCACCGTCGTCCCGCACCACCCGCAGCCCGCACGCCAGCTTCCCCAGCGAACGCCCATGACTCAGCGTCTCCACCGCGATCGGCCCGCCCACCAACAGGAGCAGAAAGGCCGCGATGGATATCGCCATCTGCGCGGCCTCGTCCAGCCCGGCCGCCGTCACGGCCAGGACCAGCGTCACCGCGATGTAGACAGTCATGGCCACGATCAGGTCGAGCAACACGGCCAGCGCACGGCTCGGCAGCTTCGCGGGACGCAGCTCCAGCGCCACCGCCTCACCAGTCACAAGCTCACTCACGCCCGTAGTCCTTCCGGTTTCATCCCTGACCTGCCCCGAGACCGGCCAGTCTGCCAAGCTGAGAGCACATAGCGCCGTAGTACTACCTGTACGACAAGCTGACACGCAGTACGAGAGGGACGAGGAGCAGCAAACCCGATGGACCTCGATGTCTTCGTGTCCGCCCATCGCGCCGAGTGGGACCGTCTCGACGCCCTGCTCCGCCGCCAGCGCCGCCTCAATGGTGCCGAGGTCGACGAACTCGTCGTCCTCTACCAGCGCACGGCCACCCATCTCTCGCAGATCCAGTCCAGCGCCCCCGACCCTCAGCTCACCGGCCGCCTGAGCCAACTGGTGGCACGCGCGCGTAGCGTCGTGACGGGCACCCGACGAGCCTCCTGGCGCGACGTCACCCGCTTCCTGACCCACGGTTTCCCCGCCGCGGTCTACCGCTCACGCCACTGGTGGGTCCCCACAGCTCTCCTCTCCACACTCGTGGCGATCCTCCTGGGCTGGTGGATCGGCACACACCCGGAGGTCCAGGCCACCATCGCGGCCCCCGACGAACTGCGCGAGATGACCCGCCCCGGCGGCCAGTACGAGACGTACTACTCCAGCCATCCCGCCACCTCATTCGCCGCCCAGGTATGGACGAACAACGCCCAGGCCGCCGCGATGTGCCTGGTCCTGGGCATCTTTCTGGGACTACCGGTCCTGTGGACCCTGCTCCTGAACATGCTCAACCTGGGCGTGGGCATCGGCCTCATGGCTTCAGCCGGCCGCCTCGACGTCTTCCTCGGCCTGATCCTCCCGCACGGCCTCCTGGAACTGACCGCCGTCTTCGTAGCCGCCGGCACGGGCCTACGCCTCGGCTGGACGCTCATCGACCCCGGCCCCCGAACCCGCCGCTCGGCTTTGGCCGAGGAGGGGCGAGCCGCCCTGGGCATGGCGATAGGCCTGGCGCTGGTCCTCTTCGTGTCCGGCGCCATCGAAGGTTTCGTCACGCCGTCCGGCCTCCCCACCTGGGCCCGCATCAGCATCGGCGTCCTCGCCGAGCTCGCCTTCCTCGCGTACGTCTACGTCCTGGGCGGCCGAGCCGCGCGGGCCGGCGACACAGGCGACGTCGAGGAGCACGAACGCAGCGCCGCGGTGCCCACGGCCGCCTGATGTGCGGACACCCCTGCCGGGCTGTTAGTCTCCTCTTCGTTCCCGCAAGAGCTGTTGACACGGCGCGTGTGGGGAGGTAGATTTACACAGTTGCCTGGAGGTGGATGCCCCAGGACGACCGCGAAAATCTGTCGGCTTCTCGTGAATGTGATTCTCGAGTGAGCCCCACCCGATGGTTCAGGAATGAGCGGCCGGTCAGTTCGGTCAAAAACTTCTGATAAAGTCGGACTCGCCGAAAGAAAGCCGCAAGGCAATCAATTAGGCAAGGCCCTCCAACGGCCACCGGAAATGAATTCCGACCGGGAACGGAACGGGAAACGGATCTGGTAAGATTGGAAACACCGAAGGGAAGCGCCCGGAGGAAAGCCCGAGAGTAGCTTGGGTGAGTACAAAGGAAGCGTCCGTTCCTTGAGAACTCAACAGCATCCCCGTCAACTGGACCGCAGTCCTCAACGGACAACAAGCACAGACGGTCGACCTCCCCACCTACGCCTTCCAACACCGCCCGTACTGGTTCGAGCCGCCGTTGCCGCAGCTCACTGGCGTGGCCGGGGGTGGGGAGGATACGGCGGACGCCGAGTTCTGGGCGGCCGTCGAGGGGCAGGATCTTCAGGCGTTGACCGGGGCGCTGGATGTCGCCGAGGGTGCCGGGCAGGAGGCGTTGGCCGAGGCGTTGCCGGTGCTGTCGGCATGGCGGCGGGGGCGGCGGGCCTCGGCCACCATCGACTCTTGGCGGTATCGCGTGGCTTGGCGGCCGTTGGCCGGTACCGGTGCCGCCGCGCTGAGCGGTACCTGGCTGGTCGTCGTTCCGGCGAGCCACGCGGGGGAGCCGCTTGTACAGGCTTGTCTCGACGCGCTCGCCACGCATGGCGCGCAGACCGCTCCGCTGTTCGTGGACGCGGCGGACATCGACCGGGAGCGGCTGACCGCGCTGCTCGCTGAGGCGGCGCGGCACGCCGGTGCCGACGAGTTCGGCGGGGTGCTCTCCCTCCTCGCGCTCGACGAGCAGCCGCACCCCGAGCAGCCCGGCCTCGCAGCGGGTCTCGTGGCCGGGCTGGCGCTGATCCAGGCGTGCGGCGACAGCGGCGTACGCGCTCCGCTGTGGCTGGCCACCAGCGGAGCCGTCACCACCGGTGCCGGCGATCCGCTGCGCAACCCGGTGCAGAACGGCACCTGGGGCATGGGCCGGGTCGCCGCGCTGGAGCACCCCGAGTTCTGGGGCGGCCTCGTCGACCTGCCGGAGACGCCCGACGAGCGCACCGCCGACCGACTGTGCGGGATCCTCGCCGGAGCTGGAGCCGGAGCCGGAGCCGAAAAGGGAACGGGCACAGGAGCCGGAAGCGGCACCGGCGGCGAGGACCAGGTCGCCATCCGCCGCACTGGTGTCCTGATCCGCCGACTGGTCCGCACGCCCGCCGGCTCCACGGACGGCAGCGACCGCACCTGGACCTCGCGCGGTACGGCGCTGATCACCGGCGGCACCGGTGGCCTCGGCGCCCACACGGCCCGCTGGCTCGCCCGCAACGGCACCGAGCACCTGGTGCTGCTCAGCCGCCGCGGGCCCGACGCCCCCGGTGCCGCCGAACTGGCGGCGGAGCTGGGCGAGTTGGGCGCCCGTGTCACCATCGTTGCCTGCGACATCGCCGACCGGGACGCGCTGGCCGCGCTCGTGGAGCGGGTCGAGGCCGACGGGCCGCCGATCCGTACCGTCGTCCACACCGCGGGCGTCGGCATCCTCATCCCGCTGGCCACGACGACGCTCCAGGAGTTCGCCGACGGGGCGGAGGCGAAGCTCAGCGGCGTCGCCAACCTGGACGCGGTCTTCTGCGACGACCGGCTGGACGCGTTCATCGTCTTCTCCTCCGTCGCCGGGGTCTGGGGCAGCGGCGACCACGGCGCCTACGCGGCGGCCAACGCCTACGCCGACGCGGTCGCCGAGCACCGGCGGGCACGCGGTCTGGCCGGTACGTCGATCGCGTGGGGCATCTGGAGCGACGAGGGCGGCGGCATGGGCCTCGAAGTGGTCCAGGAGCAGCTGCGCTGGCGCGGCATCCCCTTCATGGACCCGGCGCTCGCCGTCGCAGGCATGCAGCAGGTCCTCGACCGCGACGAGTGCTTCATCGCCGTCGCCGACATCGACTGGGACCGTTTCGTCCCCGTCTTCACCGCCGCCCGCCCCCGTCCCCTGCTCACCGAGGTACCCGAGGTCGCCGCACTGCTGCGCGCCGAGGAGGACCGCCACCGTCAGGACGCCTCGGACACGGAGAACACCGGTCTCGTCTCGCGGCTGCGCGGCCTGCCGGCCGAGGAACAGGATCAGGTCGTACGGGATCTGGTGCGCGCCCAGGTCGCCGGAGTGCTCGGCCACAGCTCGCCGGGCAGCATCGAACTCGGCCGTGCCTTCCGCGAGTTGGGCTTCGACTCGCTGACGTCCGTCGAACTGCGCAACCGGCTGAACGCCGCGACCGGCCTGCGGCTGCCGGTCACCGTGATCTTCGACCGGCCCACCGTCACCGCGCTGGCCCGGCATGTGCGCGAGGAACTCGTCGGACGGTCCGACGCCCTCCCCGTCCCCGCCCCGTCGTCCGTGGCGGGGACGGCGCGCGGTCCCGCAGCGGACGACGACCCGATCGTCATCGTCTCCATGAGCTGCCGCTACCCGGGCGGCGCCGACAGCCCCGAGGAGCTGTGGCGCATCCTCGCCGAGGGCCGCGACGTCATCGACGCGTTCCCCGAGGACCGGGCATGGGACCTCGACGCCCTCTACGACCCCGACCCGGACCGCGAGGGCACCTGCTACGCCCGCGAAGGCGGCTTCGTGCACAGCGCCGGTGACTTCGACGCCGGCTTCTTCGGGATCTCGCCGCGTGAGGCGATCGCCATGGACCCGCAGCAGAGGCTGCTCCTTGAGACGTCGTGGGAGGCGTTGGAGCAGGCGGGGCTGGTCCCCGAGACCCTGCGCGGCACGCCCGTCGGTGTCTTCGTCGGCGCCGCCAACCAGGGCTTCGGCGGCCTCGACAACCTGCCCGAGGGCGTCGAGGGCCACATCGTCACGGGCAGTGCGACCAGCGTCCTGTCCGGCCGTATCGCCTACACCCTCGGTCTTGAGGGCAGCGCGGTGACCATCGACACGGCCTGCTCGTCGTCACTGGTCGCCCTGCACATGGCCGTCCAGGCGCTGCGCTCCGGCGAGTGCTCGATGGCTCTCGCGGGCGGGGTCGCCGTGATGGTGGAGCCCATCGGCTTCATCGGCTTCGCCCGCACCCGGGGCGTCGCCAAGGACGGCCGCTCCAAGGCGTTCGCCAAGGCCGCCGACGGCATGGGCCTCGCCGAGGGCGCCGGCATGGTCCTGCTGGAGCGGCTGTCCGACGCCCGCCGCAACGGCCACCCCGTCCTCGCCGTCATCCGCTCCACCGCCCTCAACCAGGACGGCGCCAGCAACGGCCTCAGTGCCCCCAGCGGCCCCGCCCAGCAGCAGGTCATCCGCGCGGCCCTGGCCGGTGCCGGGCTCTCGACGGCGGACGTGGACGCGGTGGAGGCACACGGTACGGGTACGACCCTGGGCGACCCCATCGAGGCCCAGGCGCTGCTCGCCACGTACGGCCAGGGCCGGGACCCCGAACGGCCCCTGTGGCTCGGCTCGTTGAAGTCCAACATCGGTCACTCCCAGGCCGCCTCCGGTGTCGCCGGCGTCATCAAGATGGTGCTGGCGATGCGCCACGGTGTGCTGCCGCAGACCCTGCACGTCGACGAGCCGACCCCGCACGTCGACTGGTCCGCCGGTGCGGTGTCCCTGCTGACCGAGCCCGTGCCGTGGCCGCAGACCGAGGGGCGCCTCCGCCGCGCGGGTGTGTCGTCGTTCGGCGTGAGCGGGACGAACGCGCACGTGGTGCTGGAGGAGGCGCCAGGCCGTCCCGATGTACCGGAGACCACCGACGACGACACCGCCGCTTCGGTGTTCGCCGAGGGGGGTGTGGTGCCGTGGGTGGTGTCCGGGCGGGGTGCGGATGCGCTGGCCGGGCAGGCCGGGCGTCGGGCACATCCGCCCCACGCGGCGCCTCCTCCAGCACCACGTGCGCGTTGGTCCCACTGATCCCGAACGACGACACACCCGCGCGCCGCGGACGCCCCTCGGCCAGAGGCCACGGAACTGCCTCCGTCACCAGGGACACCGCGCCCGCGGACCAGTCCACATGCGACGACGGCGCGTCCACGTGCAGTGTGCCGGGCACGAGGCCGTGCCGCATCGCCAGGATCATCTTCATCACGCCGGCCATACCGGACGCGGTCTGGGTGTGCCCGATGTTCGACTTGACCGAGCCGATGAGAAGCGGCCGGTCGTCCGGCCGGTCCTGCCCGTACGTGGCGAGCAGGGCCTGCGCCTCGATCGGGTCCCCGAGCCGGGTGCCCGTACCGTGGGCCTCGACGACGTCCACGTCACCGCCGGTGAGACGGGCGTCGGCGAGGGCGGCGCGGATGACGCGTCGCTGCGACGGTCCGTTGGGGGCGGTGAGCCCGTTGCTGGCGCCGTCCTGGTTGATCGCGGAACCGCGGATCACGGCGACGACCGGGTGGCCGTTGCGGCGGGCGTCGGACAGCCGCTCGACGAGCAGCACACCCACACCCTCCGCGAGGGAGAACCCGTCGGCGGCCTCGGCGAACGGCTTGCAGCGTCCGTCAGGAGCGAGCCCCCGCTGTCGGCTGAAGCCCACGAACGGTGCCGGGTCCGCCATGACCATCGCGGCCCCCGCGAGCGCCATCGAGCACTCACCGGACCGCAGCGCCCGGACCGCCAGATGCAGGGCCACCAGTGACGACGAGCACGCGGTGTCGACCGTGACGGCCGGTCCCTCCAGGCCGAGGACGTACGAGACCCGGCCCGAGGCGACCGCGGTCGAGCCGCCGGTGACGAGGTAGCCCTCGGTGCCGTCGGCCGCGCCACGGGTGAGGAGGGTGCCGTAGTTCTGGTCGGTGAGCCCCGTGAAGACGCCGGTGCTGCTGCCCCGCAGGGACTTCGGGTCGATGCCGGCCCGCTCCAGCGTCTCCCACGACGTCTCAAGGAGCAGCCGCTGCTGCGGATCCATGGCCGCCGCCTCACGCGGTGAGATCCCGAAGAAGGCGGCGTCGAACTCCCCGGCGTCGTGCAGGAACCCGCCGTGGCGGACGTAGCTGGTGCCGTGCCGGTCCGGGTCGGGGTCGTACAGCCGGGTCGTGTCCCAGCCCCTGTCGGTGGGGAAACCGGTGATGTGGTCCTCCCCGGCGGTGACGACCCGCCACAGGTCGTCGGGTGAGGAGATACCGCCCGGATAACGGCAGCCCATGGCGACGACGGCGATCGGATCGTCGTCGACGAAGCCGCCGGGCCCACCGGCCGTGACGGCAAAGGAGTCCGAGTCCCTGTCGTGCCGCGCAGCCGCGTCGTCGCCGAGCGCCAGCTCGCGCAGGTACGCGGCGAGAGCGGTCGGAGTGGGATGGTCGAAGACCACGGTCGTCGGGATCTTCAGCCCAGTACGGGAATTGAGGCGATTGCGCAGCTCGACGGCGCTCACCGAGTCGAAACCGAGTTCCTTGAACGCGTACCCGGCGTCCACCGCGTCCGCCGACGCGTGCCCGAGCACGGCAGCCGCCTCGGCCCTGACGAGATCCCGCACGAAGCGGTCCCGCTCGGCGGCGGGCAGCGCACCGAGCCGCTGGGCGAGCGTCGACCCGGCACCCCCCTCACCGCGCCTGTCCGCCTCGCCGCCCCCACGAACCGCCCCGGCACCGACGACGGCGTCGCCCTTCGGTTCGAGGTCGGCGATGAGCGGTGCGGGCCGTGCCGTACTGAAGACCGGGACGAACCGCGCCCAGTCGACATCGGCGACCGCAACGACCGTCTCATCGCGATCCAACGCGTCCTGCAGCGCCACCATCGCCGGCTCCGGCGCGATGACGGGGACACCGCGCCGACGCAGCGGGTCACGCATGTCCTCGGCGATCATTCCACCGCCGTCCCAGGGACCCCAGGCCACCGACAGCGCGGGCAGCCCGTGCACACGGCGGGCACGCTCGGCCAGCGCGTCCAGGGACGCGTTGGCGGCGGCGTACGCCGCGTGGTCGGCGACGCCCCACACCCCGGAGATCGATGAGAAGAAGACCAACGCGTCGGTCTCGGCCGGATCGAGCAGATCGACGAGATGCCGGGCCCCGGCCACCTTGCCCGCCGCGACCTCGGCGAACTCCGCGAGGCTCAGCTCGTCGAGCGCCCCGAGCGTACCGACACCGGCCGCGTGCACGACCGTCCGTACCGTACGCCCCTCCGCACGCAGGGAGCCGAGCAGACCGGCCAGCGCCTCACGGTCCGCCACATCACAGGCCACCACGCTCAACCGGGCGCCCGAGGCGGCGACTTCGGCCTCCAACTCCACCAGCTCCGGATCGCCGACCGCACCACGGCGCCCGACCAGGACCACATCCTCCGCCCCACAGCCCGCCAGCCAACGAGCGACATGCGCTCCGAGCGCACCGGTGCCCCCGGTCACGAGGGCCGTGCCACGAGTCGTCCATCGCACGCTGCCGGACGGGCTGCCGGACGGGGACGCGGGGACGAGACGCCGTACGAAGGTGCCGTGGCCGCGCAGGGCGACCTGGTCCTCCACGCCGTCACCACCGTCACCACCGTTCCCACCGTCACCACCGTCGCCGTACGACGCCAGCACGGCGCAGAGCCGAGCGGCGTCCCGGGGCCCCTCGAACCGCTCGGGAAGATCCACCAGCCCGCCCCACCGCTCAGGGAACTCCAGCGCGGCGACCCTGCCCAGCCCCCACACGGCCGCCTGCGCCGACCCCGTGACGTGCTCCCCGTCACCCACAGCCACCGCCCGCCGAGTGGCACACCACAACCGTGCACTCAGCCCGCCCCTCCCGAGCGCCTGCAAGAGCCGCACGGTCAGCGCCGCACCGACCGGCAGCACGGGATGGCCCGGCAACGGACTCTCATCCAGAGCCAGCACCGACAACACACCGGCGAGAGGCTTGGACACTCCGCCCAACACCTCGCCCAGCGCCCCCTCAAGGGCACCGGCATCGGCGTGGCTCGACGTCAGCCTGAGCACATGTACGTCGGCTCCGTGGCCGGCCAGCGCCTCGGAAAGGGAGGACGTGAGGTCGGTGTCGGTAGCTCCGACGTACTCAGCCGGGACGACGAGCAGCCAACTGCCCGCGAGCCGCGGGGACTCCGTGCTCCGGCCGACCGCTTTCCAGACGACCTTGTAGCGCCAGCCGTCGATCGCCGAGCGGGTGGCTTCCTGCTTGCGCCAGTTCGACAGGGCGGGCAGGACCTCGGCCAGCGGTTCGCTGCCGGGCAGCCGCAGAGTCTCGGCGAGCGCTTCGAGATCCTCCCGCTCAACCGCCTCCCAGAATCGGGCGTCGACGGACTGTCGGGGGTCGAGGGTCGGAGCGGAGGTCGGGGTGGTCTTCTCCAGCCAGTAGCGGCGGTGTTGGAAGGCGTAGGTGGGGAGGTCGACCGTCTGTGCTTGTTGTCCGTTGAGGGGCGATGGGGCGCCGGTTCAGCGTCTGACGTGGGCCGATCCGCCCGCGATGAGCGCCTCGACCTCGGCGAGCGTGGCCATGGAGACGTCTCCGGGCGTGGTCATGACGAGGGCGCCGTGGGCGGTGCCGTAGGCCAGGGCGCGCTCCAGGCCGGCGCCGTCGAGCAGTCCGTGGATCAGGCCGGCGGCGAAGGCGTCGCCGGAGCCGATGCGGTCCAGGACCTGCAGGCCGGGCATCCGTGGTCCGGTGAGGAAGCCGGTTTCGGCGGACCAGGCGGCCGAGGACCAGTCGTTGATCCCGGCCGAGGGGACCTCGCGCAGGGTCGTCGCCAGCACTTTCGTGTCGGGCAGGAGGACGGCGACGGAGGCGAGTGCGTCGGGCACCTCGTCGGCGCTGACCCGCACGTCGCCCGGGTACGTCCCGGCCAGACCCAGGGCGCCCACCACGACGTCGGCTTGCCGGGCAAGGCGCAGATCGGTCTCGCGGGCGCGGTCGGCGCCGCCACGGCCGGCCCACAGGCTGGGGCGGTAGTTGGGGTCGTAGGAGACGGTGACACCGTGGCGGCGGGCGGCGGCCATGGCCTCGTCCGCGACGTCGACGGTGGTGTCGGACAGGCCCGCGAAGATGCCGCCGGTGTGGAACCAGCGCACCCCGGCCGAGAACACGGTGTCCCAGTCGACGTCCCCTTTGCGCAGCTGGGAGACGGCGGTGTGCGCGCGGTCGCTGACGCCCAGCGCACCACGGACCCCGAAGCCGCGTTCGACGAAGTTGAGGCCGTTGCGGGTGGTGCGGCCGATGCCGTCGGCGGGCACCCAGCGGATCAGCGAGGTGTCGACGCCGCCCTGGAGGATCAGGTCCTCGACCAGCCGTCCCACCGCGTTGTCGGCGAGCGCGGTGACGACGGCTGTGCGCAGGCCGAAGCAGCGCCGCAGTCCCCGTACGACGTTGTACTCGCCGCCGCCCTCCCAGACCTGGAAGGACCGGGCGGTGCGGATGCGTCCCTCGCCCGGGTCGAAGCGCAGCATCACCTCGCCGAGGGCCACCACGTCGATCACGTCATGCTCCTCTCCACCGCCTGCGCGGTCAGCCGGCGGATCTCGCCGTAGTCGCCCCGGTCCAGGTGGTCGGGGGTGGCCATCCAGCTGCCGCCGACAGCGAGAACCGCCGGGTGGGCGAGGTAGGCGGCCAGGCGTGAGGCGTCGATACCGCCGGTCGGTACGAAGCGCGTCCGGGGGAAGGGTGCTGCGAGCGCTCGCAGCGTCTGAAGGCCGCCGAGCGGCTCGGCGGGGAAGAGCTTCACGGTGTCCAGGCCCGCCTTCAGGGCGCGCATCAGCTCGGTGGCGGTGGCGACGCCGGGCACCACGGGCACCCCCAGCTCCCGGCACTTCGCGACGACCTCCTCATCGAAGCCGGGCGAGACCACGAAGCGGGCCCCGGCCGCCACGGCCCGCTCCGCCTGCTGGGGCGTGAGGACCGTGCCGGCGCCGACGACCAGGCCACCGTGGGCGGCCATGGCCTTGACCACCAGCTCGGCGTCCGGTGTGCGGAAGGTGACCTCGGCGCACCGGGCACCGCCCGCCGCGAGCGCGTCGGCCAGCGGGCCGGCGGTCGCGACGGACGGCACGGTCAGTACCGGCAGCACGCGGGCGCCGGCCAGCACGCGGGGCAGGTCGGTGTCGGTCATCGGCCCAGCCATCCGCCGTCGACGGGCAGGACGACGCCGTGGACGTAGCGGGCCGCGTCCGAGGCGAGGAACACCGTGGCGCCCGCCAGGTCGTCGGCGTCGCCCCAGCGGCCGGCCGGGATACGGTCCAGGATCGCCTTGCTGCGCACCGGGTCGTCCCGCAGGGCCTGGGTGTTGTCGGTGGCGATGTAACCGGGCGCGAGGGCGTTGACGTTCACCCCCCGCGGCGCCCACTCGTTGGCCAGCGCCTTGGTCAGACCGGCGATGCCGTGCTTGGCGGCGGTGTAGCCGGGAACGGTGATACCGCCCTGGAAACTGAGCAGCGACGCCGTGAAGATGACCTTCCCCTGGCCGCGGGCCACCATCGACGCGCCCACCGCACGGGCCAGCGCGAACTGCGCACTGAGATTGACCTGAAGCACCAACTCCCAGTCATCATCGGCGTGTTCGGCGGCCGGGGCGCGGCGGATCGTGCCCGCGTTGTTGACCAGGATGTCCACCGGCCGCTCCCGCCCGGCCAGGTCCGCGCCCAGGGCCCGTACCGCGGCGGGGTCGGCGAAGTCGGTACGGATCGCCTCGAAGGCGCGGCCCGCGGCGACGACGTCCTTCTCCACCGCACTGCCCCTCTCCTCCAGCCAGGCGCTCACGCCGATGACGTCCGCGCCGGCCTCGGCGAGCGCGCGGGCCATGGCCCGTCCGATGCCACGCCGGGCCCCGGTGACGACCGCGAGCTTCCCGGTGAGGTCGAAGGGGGTCATACGGCGGCTCCCTGAGTGTCGTCGGTGCAGTCCACGAGGATCTTCATCACATCACCGCCGCCCTCCAGGGCCTCAAAAGCGGCCGGCGCCTGCGTGAGCGGCACGACCTTGCTGATCAGCCGCTCGGCCAGGATCGTGCCGTCCGCGACCAAGGCCACGGCGCGCTCGAAGTCGGACCGGTCGTACAACCGGGCACCGACGAGGGTGAGTTCGCGCCAGAAGAAACGGTGCAGGTTCACCTCACGGGGCCGGGGGTGGATGGCGACCAGACACAGCCGGCCGCGCACGCCCAGCACATCGACCGCCGTGTCCACACCACCCGCCGCGCCGGACACCTCGAAGGCGACGTCCGCCCCCGCGCCCCCGGTCCACTCCCCGACCAGCCCCGGTACGTCGGCCGCCATCGGGTCCCAGGCCGTCAGTCCCAGCTCCCCGGCGAGCAGCCGACGGTGGGCGCTCAGCTCCACCACCCGGACCTTCGCACCCGCAGCCCGCGCGACCAACGCGATCAGAATGCCGACCGGGCCGCCGCCGACCACAACCACCTTCTCGCCCTCGGCGACCTCGGCCCGGCCCACGTCGTGCACGGCGACCGCCGTCGGCTCGACGAGCGCGGCCCGGTCCAGGGACAGCGACTCGGGCAGCCGGATGAGCGTCGAGGCGGGCACGGTCCAGCGCTGCTGCATCGCGCCCGGGGAGTCGATCCCGATGAAGTCCAGCTGCTGGCAGATGTGCTGGTGGCCGGCTCGGCAGGCCGGGCAGGTGCCGTCCCAGCGCAGCGGCATCACGGTCACCGCGTCCCCGGCCTCCCAGCCCTCCACGCCAGGGCCGACCCGCACGACACGGCCGGACATCTCGTGCCCCAGGACAGCGGGCGTATGGACCCGGGCGTCCATGTCACCGTGGAAGATGTGCAGATCGGTGCCACAGATACCGACAAAGGCGGGAGCCAGCTCCACCTCACCCGGACCGGGCCGCGCACTGAGTACGGCAGCCGTGTCCAAGGTACGAGCGGCTGTGTAACGGACGGCGAGTGTCATCGTGTTAGCAGCACACCCACACCCTCGCCCCAGCCCGTACCGTCGGCGCCCGCCGCGAACGGCTTGCAGCGGCCGTCCGGCGCGAGCCCCCGCTGCCTGCTGAACTCCACGAAGTTGCGCGGGCCGGCCATGACGGTGGCGCCTGCGGCGAGCGCGAGACCGCACTCGTCCTGGCGCAGCGCCTGGACGGCGAGGTGCAGTGCTACCAGCGACGACGAGCACATCGTGTCGACGGTGACGGCGGGCCCCTCGAAGCCGAGCGTGTAGGCGATACGGCCGGACAGCACGGCACCGGAGCCGCCCGTCAGCATGTGGCCCTCGACGCGGTCCCGGGCGTGCGCGGCCGCGGCACCGTACCCCTGGTCGCTGCTGCCGACGAAGACGCCCGCCTTCTCACCCCGCAGCGTGTCGGGGTCGATACCGGCCCGCTCCAGCGCCTCCCACGACGTCTCCAGCAGCAGCCGCTGCTGTGGGTCCATCATCGTCGCCTCGCGCGGCGAGATACCGAAGAAGCCCGGGTCGAACTCGGCCGCGTCGTACAGGAACGAGCCGGAGCGGGTGTACGTGGTGCCCTGATGTTCGGGGTCGGGGTGGTACAGGCCCTCCAGGTCCCAGCCCCGGTCCGCGGGCAGCTCGGAGACGGTGTCGACGCCCGTCACGAGCAGTTCCCAGAAGTCCTCCGGGGTATGGGCGTTGCCCGGGAAGCGGCAGCTCATCGAGACGATGGCGATGGGCTCCTGCTGCCGGGCCTCGATGTCCTGGAGGCGTCGCCGGGTCTGCCGCAGGTCGGTCGTGACCCGCTTGAGGTAGTCGCGGAGCTTGTCCTCGTTAGCCATGAACGTCATCAGTCCCTAGAGCAGGCGGGGAAGTGGGGAGGTGAGGAAGTGGAAGGTGGGGATTCGGACGGGGAAGATCGGACGGGGAAGAGCGGTCTCAGCCGAAACTGAGCTCAGCCGAGACCGAGCTCAGCCGAGACCGAGCTCAGCCGAGACCGAGTTCCTTGTCGATCAGGTCGAACATCTCGTCGTCGGAAACGGCCTCCAGCAGTTCGCCGTCGGCCTCGCCGACGCCCGCCGACTGATCGGCCTGACCGTCGGTGAGCCGCCAGAGCAGCGCTTGCAGCCGATGGGCGATCCGGGTGCGGGAGACGTCGTCGGCCGGGTCGAGTACGGCGACCGCGGCCTCCAAGTCGTCCAGAGGCGCCAGGTCTTGACCGGTCGTCGGTTCCGTCTCCGGGGCGAGTCCGGACAGCAGCCGCTTGCCGAGGGCGGCGGGGGTCGGGTGGTCGAAGACCAGGGTGGCGGGCAGCCCGAGACCGGTGGCCTCCTTGAGGCGGTTGCGGAGCTCCACAGCGGTCAGCGAGTCGAAACCGAGGTCGCGGAAGGCGTGGTTCGGACCGATCGCGCCGGTGCCGTCATGACCGAGGACCGCCGCGACCTGCGTACGGACGAGCTGGAGCACCATCCGTTCCCGCTCGGCCCGGCCCACTCCGGCCAGCTGACGGGCGAACGGCCGCGACTCGCCGCCGGGCACGGCGTCGGCGTCGTGACCGGCCCCGTTCCCTTCGGTACCCGCGCGGGCCGCCCGGGCGGCGAGGAGCCGTACCTCCGGGATCTCGTCAAAGAGACGGCGGCGTCGGGTGGCCGTATAGGTCGCCGCGAACCGCTCCCAGATCACATCGGCGACGACGAGGAACGTCTCGTCGTACGCCAGGGCCTGTTGTACGGCGCCCACGGCCACCTCGGGGTCCATCGTCGGTACGCCGTAGCGCCGCAGCCGGTCGCCCTCGGCCTCGTGGACCATGCCGCCGCCCGCCCAGGCGCCCCACGCGATGGAGGTCGCCACCAGACCGCGGCCACGTCGCCGTTCGGCGAACGCGTCGAGGTAGGCGTTGGCGGCCGCGTAGCCGTAGTGACCGCCGTCGCCCCAGACGCCGGCGCCCGAGGAGAACAGGACGAACGCCTCCAGCGGACGGTCCGCGAGCAGCGCGTCGAGATGAACGGCACCCGCGATCTTCGCGCCCGCCACCTCCTCCAGGCCGACGAAGTCCGTGTCCTCGATCGGCGCGGTCGGCGGCTCGGCACCCGCCGCGTGCACCACGGCCCTGACCGGGGCGCCCTCCGGCACGTCGGCCAGCAGCTTCGCCAGCGCGTCCCGGTCGGTGATGTCACAGGCCGCGATGGTCACCTGCGCACCGAGCCCGGTCAGCTCGGCCTCCAACTCGTCCGCCCCGGGTGCGCCCCGGCCCCGCCGGCTCACCAGCAGCAGATGCTCGGCACCCGTCGCGGCCAGCCGCCGGGCGAGATGCGCGCCCAGGGCTCCGGTGCCGCCCGTGATGAGCGTCGTACCGGAGAAGCCGACCTCACGCCGCTCGCCGCCCGCCGCGCCCGCCGCGCCCGCCGCGCCTGCCGCGTCGAGCGGCTTGCGCACCATGCGGCGTACGTGAAGCCCGTCCGCGCGCACCGCGAACTGGTCCTCGTCCTCGTCGTCCGCCAGACCTGCGAACAGGCCGTCCCACGCCGACTCGGCGCCATGGGTGGAAGGCGCGGGGAGGTCGATCAGACCGCCCCACCGATCCGGGTGGTCGAGCGCGAAGACACGGCCGAGCCCCCAGACCGCCGCCTGCTCCGGAACGGGTCCGGCGTCGCCGGACCCGGGCACGACGACCGCGCCCTGGGTGACCGTCCACAGGGGTGCCTCCACCCCGGCGTCCGCCAGGGCCTGCATCAGCAGGACAGACGCCCTGACACCATCCGGCACGGTCGAGTCCTGCGGTCCATCGGCGTCGCGAGGGGCGGCCTCGGCGAGCGGCAGCAGGGACAGCACGCCACCGCTGAGCGGTTCCCCGGCCAGGGCCTCGCGGAGGCGACCCGCGAGAACGGCCCGGTCCTCCCGCGTCACATCGAAGTCGACGGTGACGACCCGCTCGACTCCCGCCCGACCGCGCAACCGCTCCACCAACTCACCGACCGTGCCCTCGGCCGCACGCTCACCACCGGGAACCACGACCAGCCACTGCGACGGCAACGGATTCGCCCCGGCCCTCGACGCGCCGGCCGGCTGCCAAGTCACCGTGTACCGCCAGGAGTCCAGCACCGAGCTCTCCCGCTTGCGTCGCCGCCACTCGGCCAGCACCGGCAGCACCGGCTCCACCGAGCCCAGCGTCTCCCGCCGCTCCGGCGCCAGGTCGAGCGTCTCGGCGAGCGCTTCGAGGTCTTCGCGTTCGACGGCTTCCCAGAACCGCGCGTCCACGTCATCGACCGAGGGGGTTCCGAACTCGGCGACGGGGGAGGGCGCGGGCAGGTCGAGCCAGTAGCGGCGGTGTTGGAAGGCGTAGGTGGGGAGGTCGACCGTCTGTGCTTGTTGTCCGTTGAGGACTGCGGTCCAGTTTCGGCCCAGCCCGTGCCGCCCGCGTCGGCCGAGAACGAGCGGCACCGGCCGTCCTCGGACAGACCGCGCTGCCGGGAGAACTCCACGAACGTGCTCGGCCCCGACATCACGGTGACCCCGCCGGCCAGCGCCAGCTCGCACTCGCCCCGGCGCAGCGCCCCCGCGGCCAGGTGCAGCGCCACCAGGGAGGACGAGCAGGCCGTGTCGACGGTGACCGCCGGCCCCTCCAGGCCGAAGGTGTAGGCGATGCGGCCGGAGACCACACTGGAGAGGTTGCCCGCGAGCAGGAAGCCCTCGAACTCCTCAGGGCTCTTGGGCAGACGTGAGGCGTAGTCGTCGTACATGGCACCGGTGAACACCCCGGTGCTGGTGCCCCGCAGCGTCGCCGGGTCGATACCCGCCCACTCGAAGGTCTCCCAGGCGGTCTCCAGCAGCAGCCGCTGCTGCGGATCGGTGGCGGTCGCCTCGCGCGGCGACATGCCGAAGAAGTCCGGGTCGAACTGGTCGGCGTCGTGCAGGAATCCGCCGTGCCGGGTGTAGGAGGTGCCGGGCTTCTCCGGATTTGGGTCGTAGAGGGACTCCAGGTCCCAGCCGCGGTTGTCCGGGAACTCGCTGATGGCGTCCACACCGTCGGCCACCAGCCGCCACAGGTCCTCGGGGGAGCGCACACCGCCCGGGAAGCGGCAGGCCATGCCGATGACGGCGATCGGTTCGTCAGCGTCGGAGGCCCGGCGCGGCTCGACGGGCGCGGTGGCCGGCTGCGCCTCGGCGATCTGCCGGTACAGGAACGCCGCCAGCGCCTCGGGCGAGGGATGGTCGAACACCGCGGTCGCGGCCAGCCGCAGACCCGTCGCCGCGTTGAGCCGGTTGCGCAGCTCCACCCCGGAGAGCGAGTCGAAGCCGATGTCCTTGAAGGCGCGTGTCGCGTCGACGCTGTCCGGGCTCGCATGGCCGAGCACACCGGCGACGACCGAGCGCACCAGCTCCAGGACAGCGCCCTGCCGCTCAGACTCGGGCAGGGCCGCGATCCGCTCCGCCCACGCCCCGCCCGCGGCGGGGGCATCGGCGGCGCGCGCGGTACGGCGTACGCTCACCAGCGAGCGGAGCACCGTGGGCGGAGCGGAGTCCGAGGCGCGCAACCGGGCCAGGTTCAGCGCGGCGGGGACCGCGAGCGCCGAGTCCTCCGCCAGTGCCCGGTCGAACAGCGCCAGTCCCGTGCCGGGGTCGAGCGGGGTGATGCCGGCGCGCGTCCACCGGGCGAGATCGGCGTCGCCGAGCCGCCCGCCCATGCCGTGCGTGCCGTCCCACAGGCCCCAGGCCAGGGACACGGCGGCCAGGCCGCGGGCCCGGCGGTGCGCGGCGAGCGCGTCCAAGTAGGTGTTGGCTGCGGCGTAGTTGGACTGCCCTGCCGTACCGGTGATCCCGGAGATGGAGGAGAACAGTACGAACGCCTCGAGGTCCATGTCCCGGGTCAGCTCGTGCAGATGCCAGGCCGCGTCCGCCTTCGGCCGCAGCACGGCGTCCAGTTGCCGGGCGGTGAGGGAGCCGATGGTGGCGTCGTCGAGGACACCCGCGGTGTGCACCACGGCGGTCAGCGGGTGATCCGGATCGACGCGTCCGAGCAACGCGGCCAACTCGTCGCGCTCGGCCACGTCGGCCGCGACGATGCTCACCCGGGTGCCGTGCCCCGCCAACTCCTCGGCGAGCTCGTCGGCCCCCGGTGCGTCGGGGCCGCGGCGGCTGGTGAGCAGCAGGTGCCGCACGCCTCGTTCGACGACCAGGTGGCGGGCGAACAGCGCGCCGAGTCCGCCGGTGCCCCCCGTGACGAGGACGGTGCCGTCGGGGGCGAAGGCGGGCATCTCCCGCCGTGCCCCGGCGTGAGCCCGGGCCAGCCGGGGCACGCGGAGCTCGCCGCCGCGCACGGCGATCTGCGGTTCACCGGTCGCGACGGCAGCCGCCAGACGTCCGTCGTCGCCGTCGAGGTCGACCAGCCCGACCCGGTCCGGATGCTCGGACTGGACGGACCGGACCAGACCCCACACCGGTGCCGCGTCCAGGCCCGTCACGTCGTCGTCGGGACCGGCGGCCACGGCACGCGTGGTGACGAACACCAGGCGCGCGCCGTCGAACCGCTCCTCGGCCAGCCATCGCTGCGTCAGCTCGAGCGCGCGCCGGACGGTGGCGCGGGCGGCCTCCGGAGAGTGCGGCTCCGGCCGGTCGAGCCGCACCAGCAGGATGTCGGCGTCGTACGCGTCGGGCAGTTCGGCGTCGAGGGGGTGCTCGGCGATGCGCGGCACGGGGCCGTCGACGGGCGTGACCGTCGGCCAGTCGACGTGGAACAGGGCGTCCACGTGCCGCCCGGCCGCCGGGGCGATCCGGTCCTTGGCGACGGGCCGCAGGGTCAGCGACTCGACGGTGGCGACGGGCGCGCCCGTGCCGTCGGCGAGCCGCAGCGCGACCGTGTCGGGGCCTGTCGTGGTGATGCGCACCCGCAGCACGGTCGCCCCGGTGGCGTGGAGGGTAACGCCGTGCCAGGCGAACGGCAGCCGGATCAGCTCGGGACGAGTGGGGTCGGCCGTCTCCAGGACGAGCGGATGCAGCACCGCGTCGAACAGGGCCGGATGGAGCCCGAAGCGCGAGGCGGCCTCGTGCTGGTCCGCGTCCAGCGCCACCTCGGCGTACGTGTGCCGGCCACCGCGCCAGACGGCACGCAGCCCCTGGAACACCGGGCCGTACTCATAACCGAGCTCGGCGAGCTGCCCGTATACGTCGTCCAGGGGTACGGCGGTCGCGTCCTCGGGCGGCCATGGCGCCGCCCCAGCGGCGGGTGCCGGGGCCGGGTCGGGGCTCAGCACGCCGGAGACGTGCCGCGTCCACGGCTGCACGGCGGCGTCCGCGGTGTCGGGCCGGGAGTGCACGGTAAACGCACGCAGCCCCGCGGCGTCCGGCGGTGCCACGGCGACCTGCACCCGCACCGTCTGCTGCTCGGACAGGGCCAGCGGCGCCTCCAGGGTCAGCTCCGCCACATGCCCCGCGCCTGCCTGGTCGCCCGCGGCCACGGCCATGTCGAGGAAGGCGGTCGCCGGAACCAGCACGATGCCGTTGATGCGGTGGTCGGCCAGCCAGGGCTGGCCGGCGAGCGACAGACGACTGGTCAGCACCAGCTCCTCGCGGTCCGCGAGGTCGACAGCGGTGGCGAGCAGCGGGTGGCCCCCCGGGGCGAGCCCGAGCCCCTGGGCGTCCGTGCGGGTTTGCGGGGCGAGCCAGTAGCGCTGGTGTTGGAAGGGGTAGGTGGGCAGGTCGGTGGTGGTGGTGGCGTTCGGGTAGAGGGATGCGGGGTCGTCCAGCACCACACCCCCGCCCGGAGTGTCGTCCAGCGTGTCCTGCAACCCCGGTACCAGCACCGGATGCGGACTCACCTCGACAAACGCCCGATGCCCCTCGGCCAGCAGACCACGCACCGCGTCCTCGAACCGCACCGTGGCCCGCAGATTCCGATACCAGTACCCGGCATCCATCTCGGACATGTCCAGCCGGTCGCCCGTCACCGTCGAATACAGCGGCACACTGCCGGGCTGCGGCCGGATCCCCTCCAGCTCGGCCACCAGCTCCGCCTCCAGCACCTCCACCTGCGCCGAATGCGACGCGTAGTCCACCGGAACCATCCGCGCCCGCACCCCGCCGGCTTCGAACTCCTCCCGCAGGGACTCCAGCGCCTCCGGGGGGCCTGCCACGACGGTCTGGGACGGGCCGTTGACCGCGGCGACCGACACCAGCGGCCACTCCGTCAGGCGCTCACGCACCCCGTCAGCCGACAGACGTACCGACAGCATGCCGCCACCACCGGAGAGACCGGTCAGCAGACGACTGCGCAACGCCACCACCCGCGCCCCGTCCTCCAACGACAGACCACCCGCCACCACCGCCGCCGCGATCTCCCCCTGGGAGTGGCCGACCACGGCATCCGGAACGACACCGTGCGCCCGCCACACCTCCGCAAGCGACACCATCACCGCCCACAACGCCGGCTGCACCACCTCAACCCGCTCAAGATCTCCACCCCGCAAAACCTCCAGCAGATCCCAGCCCGTCCAGCGTTCCAACGCCGCCGCACACTCATCCAGCCGCCGCGCGAACACCGGCGAGGACTCATACAGCTCCACACCCATCCCCAGCCACTGCGAACCCTGGCCCGGGAACACGAACACCGACCGCGACCCCACCGGCAACGCACAACCCCGCACCACACCCACCGCGGGCTCACCCGAAACCAGCGCACCCAGACCCGCCAGCAACTCACCACGCGACCGGCCCGTCACCACCGCCCGATGCTCGAACACCGAACGCCCCGCCACCAACGAATGCGCCACATCCACCAGCGCCAACCCCGCATCCGCCTCCACCCGCGCCCGCAAACGACGCGCCTGCTCCCCCACCACACCCTCGGACCTACCCGACACCACCCACGACACCGGACCCACAAACCCAGCCCCAGCAGGCTCGGGATCACCGGCCTGCCCGACGCCGGACTCAGGCACGGGCGCGAACTCGGGAGCCTGCTCAAGGATCACGTGCGCGTTCGTACCGCTGATCCCGAACGACGACACACCCGCCCGGCGCGGCCGGCCGGCCTCCGGCCACTCCCGCGCCTGGCTCAGCAACTCCACCCCGCCACTCGACCAGTCCACCTGATCCGTCGGCTCAGCGGCATGCAGAGTGGCGGGCAGCACGCCGTGGCGCATCGCCTCCACCATCTTGATCACACCAGCCACACCCGCGGCGGCCTGGGTGTGCCCGATGTTCGACTTCACGGAACCCAGCCACAACGGCCGGTCCGCGGGCCGCTCCTTGCCGTACGTCGCCAGCAACGCCTGCGCCTCGATCGGATCCCCGAGACGGGTACCCGTACCGTGTGCTTCCACGACGTCCACCTCGGCCGCAGAAACACCCGCGGCGGCCAGGGCCTGGCGGATCACGCGGCGCTGCGCCGGACCGTTCGGGGCAGTCAACTTACTGCTGGCCCCGTCCTGGTTGACCGCACTGCCCCGCACCACCGCCAGGACCTGGTGGCCTCGCTCCCGCGCCAGGGACAGCGGCTCCACCAGCAGTACGCCCACACCCTCGCCCCAGCCCGTACCGTCCGCGTCAACGGAGAATGCCTTGCAGCGGCCGTCCACCGCCAGCCCCCGCTGCCGCGAGAACTCGATGAAGACACCGGGGGTGGAGTTGATGGTGATGCCACCGACGAGCGCCTGGTGGCACTCCCCCGCCCGCAGTGCCTGTACGGCGAGGTGCAGGGCGACCAGGGAGGACGAGCACGCCGTGTCCACCGTCACCGCCGGCCCCTCCAGGCCCAGGGTGTAGGCCACCCGGCCGGAGGCCACGCTGGACACGTTGCCGTTTCCGACGTAGCCGGCAAGTTCCTCGGGGGCGTGCTGGAGATGGGCCAGGTAGTCGTTGTGCATGATCCCGGCGAAGACGCCGGTCTGGCTGCCGCGCAGCGAGACCGGGTCGATCCCGGCGCTCTCCAGCGCCTCCCAGCAGGCCTCCAGCAGCAGCCGCTGCTGCGGGCTCATGGCCAGTGCCTCACGCGGTGAGATACCGAAGAACGCCGCGTCGAACCCGGCCACATCCGTCAGGAATCCGCCGTACTGGCTGTAGCTCGTGCCGTTGTGCTCAGGGTCCGGGTCGTACACCGTCTCCAGGTCCCAGCCGCGATCGGCTGGAAACTCCGTGATGGCGTCCCCGCCCGAGGAGACCAGTTCCCACAACTGCGCCGGAGTGTCCACGCCCCCGGGCAGGTGGCATGCCATGCCGACGATGGCTATCGGCTCCCGCGACCGCTCTTCCATCTCACGCAGCTGTCGACGGGCCTGACGGGCATCAGTGACCGCACGCTTGAGGTATTCCCGCAGTTCGTCCGCAGTAGCCATGATCAAGATTCCTTGTCCGTTTGGGCATGCCCGAGAAGGTGAGATGGAGGGGAGAAGGAATGCGCGAGGGCAGAATTCAGAAATTGCCGGGCCCACTACGAAGGGGGCCGCACGGCAGACCGACGCGCATCGCCGAAACTATTTGTCGAAATGCTCATCAAGCATGGAGAAGAGTTCTTCATCCGTGGCGAATTCGATGTCCTCGTCCTCGCCTCCCTCGTCCGCCTTGCTGCGGACCAAAGTGACGAGACCATTCAGCCGACTCGCGACATCGGCGAAAAGCGAACTGTCGAGTGTGTCCGAGGAGAGTTGTTTCTCCAGTGCGTTGAGCATGGTGAGGACCGAGAGATCCCCCAGCGTTTCCACCTCACTGTCCTCGCCGTCCTCACCCAGGATCTCCTCGGCGATGTGCTGGGCAAGGGCGTTGGGGGTGGGGTAGTCGAAGACGAGGGTGGGCGGGAGACGGAGTCCGGTGACGGTGTTGAGCCGGTTGCGGAGGTCCACCGCCGCCAGCGAATCGAAGCCGTTGTCCAGGAACCCTCCGTCCAGGGGAACGGCGTCGGGGGTGGTGTGGCCCAGGACGGTCGCGGCGTTAGAGCGCACCAGTCCGGTCAGCACACTGCGTGCCTCGTTCTGTTGGAAAGCGTGTTGGGGGCAACCCCTCACGAGTTCGAATCTCGTATCCTCCGCCAGTGCCTCACCGGGCACGATGTCGAAGGGCCCCACCGCAAGGTGGGGCCCTTCGACGTTGTCCTCAGACCTCGTTGTCCTGGTTTTTGTCCACAGCGGGTGTTTCCGGGGGTCCCCAGATGGCTTCGGCGATCTTCTTGGCCACGTCCTTGAGCATGGCGTCCGGAACGTGGAGGTACCGGGCCCGCATGCTCGGGGAGGTACCCGGCTCCCATCCCATGATCTGATCGATGACGCGGGCCGGGACTCCGAGCAGCATGAGCACGGTGGCCGCGGTGTGCCGAGCATCGTGCAGCCGGGCCTTCCGGACCCCCGCGTCTTCCAGCAGGCGCTTCCAGTCGTGATAGTCCGTGTTCGGGCTCAAAGGGCCACCCAGCGGCTTGGTGAACACGTAGTCCGACTCGGTCCACAGGTCGCCGGCCGCCTTGCGCTCACGCTCCTGTGTCTCGGCGTGGGCACGGAGCATGGCGACCAGCGGGCCCGGCAGAGGCACGGCGCGGCGGCCCGCTCGGGACTTGGTGTTCTTGGTCTCGCGTCGCACCTGCACCTTGGCCGGGCAGTACCCCGCCTTCCGGCCGCACGGCGAGGCTTCCGGGCACCCGTGCTCGTACCGGGGGCGCAGACGGTTCCGGCGTAGCTTCAGGTACTCGTTGTCCAGGTCGACGTCAGACCAGCGCAGTCCGAGCGTTTCGCCCTGCCGCAGTCCGAGCGCCAGTGCCAGCATCCAACGGGCCGTGTTTCGGCGCTTGTTGGCTTCGAGTAGCAGGCACTGAACCTCCTCCACGGAGTAGGGCTCAACCTCTGATTCGTCCTCTTCCATCCGGGGTGGCTTGGCCAACGCGGCAGCGTTCTTGGCCGCATAGCCACGCCGTACCGCCTCCCCGAGGGCAGTACGGGCGGTGCGGTGAGCCTGGTGAGCCGTACCGGCCTTGCGCGCCCCGTTCGCCTGCATACGGCGGTACAGGCTTTCCAGGTGTTCGGGCTGCAAGCGGTCAAGGCGGTGCTTGCCGACACCGGGCACCAGGTGGACGCGAACGGCGACTTCATAGCCGTCGTACGTGTTCTCGCTGACGGTCGGTTTGGCGATGTTCTCAACCCAGTGCAACAGCCACTTCTCAACCGTCCATGGCTTGCCCGGCTGTTGCGCCGAACCGGCATCGCGCTGCTTCTCCAGCTTCTTGACCTCTTCCACCAAGTCATCGCGCGTCTTGCGCGTGATGTGTCGGCGGTAGGGGTCCCCGTTGTCCTTGTAGCCCATCGGAACGCGCGCGTGCCAACGGCCGTCCGCCCCGAAGTAGATGGCGGATTCACCGTTGGCGCGGCGGGTGCCCTTCTTCTTTTTCTCTGCCACAGGCAGGCTCCTGATTCTTGATGTCGGGATGGGCACCGGGGCGGCGGGTTGTCCTTGTCCGGGAGCCGCCGCCCCGGTGTCGTCAAGCGGCGCGTTGGGCGGTGCGGAGACGGGTCACGTAGGCGGCCGGCGCATCGGCAGGGACTCGTCGGAGACGGCCGACGGGTACGGACTCCAGCTCTCCGGAGCGGATGAGCCCGTAGCACGTGGTCCGGCCGATGCGGAGGCGGCGGGCGGCCTCTTCGACGGTGAGGAGAACCAACGTGGAGTCTTCGTCGGTGGGTGCCGGGGCTCCGTGGTCGTTCAACATTCGCTCCCTTGGTGGGCAAGGTTCACGGGGAGTGCCGCCACAGAAACCACGAAATACACAGAAACCTGGGATCGCGGCTCTGACCTGCGGCGATACTGCGCGGTGGCCGCTGCCACAGAAATCGCCGAAGGTCCCACAGAAATAAGGAGGCAGGCCCGACGCGGCCGGGTCGGGCCTATTTCTGTGGCTTCTCTGCGAGTTTCTGTGGCAGGGGCGCCGTGCACCCCTGACATGACTGTCTACGCAGGTCAGGGGCACACAGCGGGTACTTCTGTGATTCTGTGGTTTCTGTAGACGGGCTCAGGTGGTCGGGTCGGTCAGCCGGGGGTGTACCAGGTAGCGCGGCGAGGGCGGTCGGCCGCGTCCTCCGGTGCGGACGATGGGTTGTGCCCGCACGTAACCGTGGTCTTCCAGCAGAGTCAGCGTCGGGTCCAAGTCCGCAGCGGTGGGGAACTCCGAGCGGGAGAGCTTGACCATCAGGTCACGCTTACTGACCTCGGCCCACCGGTGGGTGCGCAGGGCTTCCAGGACGCTTTGAGCGCGCGCGGTGGTGTTGTCGGCTCCCATGACGTCGAACGCAGCGAGGGCGTGGGCGGTGTAGTACTCCCCCAGCTCGATGGCCGCGCTCATGGTGTCTTCGGTGACCGGGTGGGCGTAGCCGTTGCCGCCGTGTTCGGCGAGGTGGAGCAGCGCGGCCATGCGGGCGGTCGCTCCCGCGAGTTTTCCGGCCCAATTGGAGATGTGGCCCAGCGTGCCGCCGCGTGCCTTGAGCTGTGGTTCGATGCGCTTCTGGTAGGTGATCAGGGCCGCGTCGGCTTCTGGGGTGAGTTGGATGACGGCCGGGTCGGTCCACTCCGCCAGGGACAGGGTGAGGTCGATGACCCGGGCGGTGTAGGTGGCGGCCGTCTCCTCCGGGACCGGGTCGGTGATGATCTCGCGGTCGCCGACCGTGGACACCGGCAGGGAGTATAGGAAGCGGGCCAGTAGTCCGCGTCCCTCGAACCCCTTCACCTTGCCGATGTCCCGCAGCACGTCCGGCTGTACGGCGAGGCCGATGGTCAGGGCGGGGGCGTCAATGTACTCGCGGCGGGTCTGCCGGTTCACCCTCAGCCGATCCCCGGCATGCCCCTTCAGGAAGACTTCCATGTTGGGGGCCCCGGAGTAGCGTCCGGCGATGATGTCGAAGATGCCGCCCTCCGCGCTCATCACCGACAGTCGGCCGCCCTGTTCTGCCATGAGCGAGGTGACTGTCTCGGGTGTGGAGTCGTCCGCCAAGAGCACCGGTTCGGCGGGGACGGTGAGCGTGTCGGCCGTCTGCGCGAGACCCACGGCTGTGGCCACCATGTCGTCCCGCTTGTCGCCGTCGGCGGACGCGGCTTTGGCGGCGGCCTTGTCTGCCGCTTCCTTGGCCAGTCTCGCCGTCAGTTCCGCTTCGACGACGGCGTCGGGGGTGGTGTGGCCCAGGACGGTCGCGGCGTTAGAGCGCACCAGTCCGGTCAGCACACTGCGTGCCTCGTTCTGCCCAAGCCCCGCCAGCCGCTCCCGCAGACCACCACCGCCACCACCGGCGGCGATCGTCGCGGCCGCGGTGTCCGGCCCCCGCACCCCACGCCGCACCGAAGCCGGCACCAGCCCCTCCACCACCGGCGCCAGCTCACCCGCCACCGCCCGCGCACGCAACACCGCAGCATTCCACCGCGCCGCCACCAGCACCGCCCGCTCCCTGACGGACAACGCCGCATCGAACAACGCCAGACCCTCCACCGCACCAAGCGGCACCATCCCCGACCGCGCGATCCGCTGCCGGTCCCCCACCCCCAGACCCGCCGTCATCGCCGACAGCGACTCCTGCTCCCACAACCCCCACGCCAACGACAACCCCGGCAACCCCACCGACCGACGCCGCACCGCCACCGCATCCAGCACCGCATTCGCCGCCGCGTAATTCCCCTGCCCCGCAGAACCCACCACACCAGCCACCGACGAAAACATCACAAACGCAGACAACCCCATACCCGCAGTCAACTCATCCAACAACAAAGCCGACCGAGCCTTCGCCGCCAGAACCTCCTCCACCTGCCCCCGCGACAACGACGACACCACACCATCACGCAGCACACCCGCCGCATGCACCACACCCGACAAACGCCGCCCCGCCAGAAGACCCGTCACAGCCTCCCGATCCGACACATCACAACCCACCACCTCCACCACCGCACCCAACCCCTCCAACTCCCCCACCAACCCCACAGCCCCCGGAGCCCCCAACCCCCGACGACTCACCAACACCAAATCCCGCACCCCATGCACCACCACCAGATGCCGCGCCACCAAAGCACCCAACCCACCAGTCCCACCCGTCACCAACACCGGCCCCGAACCCCACACACCAGAAACAGAGACGGGCACAGAGTCGGAAACGGAGGCAGGCCCGGACCCGGGCACGGGCTCGGACACGGAGTCGGAGTCGGAGTCGGAGTCTGAGTCGGAGGCAGGCCCGGACCCGGGCACGGGCTCGGACACGGAGGCAGGTTCGGGTACCGCGACACGCACCAGCCGGGGAACCCTCAACCCGCCATCCCGCACCACGGCCTGGTCCTCACCCGACACCACCACACCCGGCAGCAGACCCCCCGCACCCACACCCCCATCAACATCCACCAGCGACAGACGCCCCGGATTCTCCAACTGCGCCGACCGCACCAGACCCCACAACGCAGCACCCCCCACATCCACCGACTCACCCACACCAGCAGCAACCGCACCCCGCGTCACCACCACCAGACGCGAACCCTCCCAACCCCCATCACCCAGCCACGCCCCCAACACCTCCACCAACGACCACACACCATCAACCAACCCCGAAGCCGAGCCCTCCTCCGAGCCCGAGCCCGCGGGGCAGCACAACACCACCGTCAGCCCAGCACCGTCCCCCGTACTTTCAGGCCCCGACACCGCCCCCCACCCAGGCACCGCATCCACCTCAACGCCAGCCGCCACCAACCCGGCCGCCACATCACGACTCACCGCGTCGTCACCCACCACAAGCCAGCGCCCCACCCCCGACACCGGCACCGGCGGCACCGCCAACGCCTCCCAGTCCACCCCGAACAGCGCCTCGTCCCGCACCACCGAACCAGCCCGGCCAACCTGCTCAGCACTCACCGCACGCAACGACAACCGCTCCACCGAAACCACCGGCACACCAGCACCATCAACCGCCCACAACGACACCCCCTCACCACCCGCAACCCCACCCAACCGCACCCTCAACACACCCGAACCCACACCCCGCACCACCACACCCGACCACGAGAACGGCAACAAACTCACACCAACCGGAACACCCCCCACACCACCCACACCCACCGCATGCAACGCCCCGTCCAGCAACGCCGGATGCACCCCAAAACCAGACCCAGACCCAGACCCAGACCCAGACCCAGACCCGTCCGCACCCAACTCGACCTCAGCAAAAACCTCCTCCCCCCGACGCCACACACCCCTCAACCCACGAAACGCCGGCCCATACGCCAAACCCACCTCAGCCACACCCTCGTAAAACCCCTCAACCCCCACAACCTCCGCACCCACCGGAGGCCACACCCCCACCAACTCACCAAACCCAGACCCAGACACCCCAGACCCAGACACCTCAGGCCCGAACACATCAGACCCGCCCGTCAGCACACCACTCACATGCCGCGTCCACACCTCCCCCTCCAACGCGTCCTCCCGCAACGAGAACACCCGCACATCCCACCGCTCACCACCAACACCAGCCGAGTCAGCAACATCGGCAGAATCGGCAGCCCTCTCCACAACGACCTGCACCCGAACGCCCCCACGCTCCGGCAACACCAACGGAACCTCGATCACCAGCTCCTCAACACGCCCACACCCCACCTGCTCCCCAGCCCGCACCACCAACTCCACAAACCCCGTGCCCGGAAACACCACAGCCCCATGCACCACGTGATCACCAAGCCACGGCTGCGCAGCAACCGAAAGCCGCCCCGACAGCAGAACCCGCCCGTCAACAGCCGACTCCACCACCGCGCCGAGCAACGGATGCCCGGCCTCACCCAGCCCGAAGTCAGCGGCAGCTCCCCTCACCCCTGTCACCGCAGCAGGCCAGAACCGCTCACGCTGGAAGGCGTAGGTGGGCAGGGGAACCTGGCGAGGCGATACGCCGGGCAGTGTCTTCGTCCAGTCCACTGGGGTTCCCTGGACGAACAGTTCGGCCAGCGCACGCAGCGCGGTCGTCGTCTGGTCCTGCTCCCGCCGCTGCAACGGCACCACGGAGACCAGCCAGGGCACCAACGACACCCCCACCACCGGCGCGGAACCCTCCGCGTCCCCGGCCCGGCGCTTCGGTACGTCCGTGGGCGCCTGCTCCAGGATCACGTGCGCATTCGTGCCGCTCACGCCGAACGCGGAGACGCCGGCGCGGCGGGGGCGGCCGGTCTCGGGCCATGGGCGGGGTTCGGTGAGGAGTTCCACCGCGCCCGCCTCCCAGCCGACCATGGGGGTCGGCTCGGACACATGCAGGGTCTTGGGCAACACCCCGTGGCGCATGGCCTGGATCATCTTGATGACGCCGCCGACGCCGGCCGCCGCGACGGTGTGCCCGATGTTCGACTTCAGGGAGCCGAGGTAGAGGGGGCGGTCGTCGGGGCGGTGCTGACCATACGTAGCGAGCAGGGCCTCGGCCTCGATCGGATCCCCCAGCCGCGTGCCGGTGCCGTGCGCCTCCACGGCGTCGACGTCGGCGGGAGCGAGGCCGGCGTCGGTGAGGGCCTGGCGGATGACGCGTTCCTGGGAGGGGCCGTTGGGGGCGGTCAGGCCGTTGGAGGCGCCGTCCTGGTTGACGGCCGAGCCGCGGACGACGGCCAGGACACGGTGGCCGTTGCGGATCGCGTCGGACAGCTTCTCCACCAGCAGCAGACCGACCCCCTCCGACCACGAGGTGCCGTCCGCATCGGCCGAGAAGGACTTGATGCGTCCGTCGGGCGCCAGACCGCTCTGCCGGGAGAAGTCGACGAACCCGCCGGGCGTGGCCGTCACGGTCGCGCCGCCGGCCAGCGCCAGGTCCGATTCACCCGAGCGCACGGACCGGACCGCCAGGTGCAGCGCCACCAGTGAGGACGAGCAGGCCGTGTCGACGGACACCGCCGGCCCCTCCAGGCCGAAGGTGTAGGCGATGCGGCCGGAGGCGACGCTGCTGAGCTTGCTGGTGAGCAGGTACCCCTCGAACTCCGAGGGGCCTTCGAGGCCCAGATAGCTCTGCTCGATGACACCCGCGAAGACCCCGGTCCGGCTCCCGCGCAGTGAGTCCGGGGCGATGCCCGCCTGTTCGAAGGTCTCCCAGGCGGTTTCCAGCAGCAGCCGCTGCTGCGGGTCCATGGCGAGCGCCTCGCGCGGCGAGATCCCGAAGAAGGCCGCGTCGAACAGCGCCGCGTCGTGCAGGAACCCGCCTTCGCGGGTGTACGACGTGCCCGGCCGGTCCGCGTCGGGGTGGTAGAGCCGCTCCAGGTCCCAGCCGCGGTCGGTGGGGAAGCCCGAGATGGCGTCGGTGCCGTCAGCCACCAGCCGCCACAGCTCGTCCGGTGAGGACACCTCACCGGGGAAGCGGCAGGCCATGCCGACGATCGCCACCGGCTCGGACTCGGCCGCCTCCAGCTCGGCGACACGGCGGTTCGCCTTCTGCAGGTCGACGGTGACCCGCTTGAGGTACTCGACCAGTTTCTCTTCGTTGGACATCGCGTTCTTGACTCTCCTCGTGCGGGACGCGGTCGGCTCAGGAACGGCCGAGTTCGTGGTCGATGTAGCTGAAGAGCTCGTCCAGCGACGCCGCGGCGAGTTCCTCGCCCGCGTCGGCGGCACCGTCCGGCGTGGCCGTACCGCCCGCGGCGCCGCCCTTCTCCAGCCGGGACAACAGCGCCCGCAGCCGTGCGGTGACGTCCGACCGGCCGGGAGCATCCTCGGGGAGCGCGGACAGCAGCCCCTCCAGCTGATCCAGTTCGGCGAGTACGGCCGTGTGCGGCTCCGGGGCCGGCGGAGCCAGCCGACTGCCCAGATAGCCGGTGAGGTTCGCCGGGGTGGGGTGGTCGAAGACCAGGGCGGGCGGCAGTTTGAGGCCGGTGGCCGACTCGAGCCGGTTACGCAGTTCCACGGCGGTCAGCGAGTCGAAGCCCAGCTCCTGGAAGGCGCGGCCGGGCTCGATGCCCTCCGATTCGCTACGGCCGAGCACCGCCGCCACCTCGGTGCGTACCAGCGTGAGCAGCAGCTGCTCCTGCTCCACCGCGCTCGCCGCGGCCAGCCGCTCCGTGAGGCGGGCCGTCGGGCCGCCGCCCGGGGAACCGGCGGAGCGGGCGGTGCTTCGGCCCGTGGGGTCCGCCAGTGCGCGCAGCGGCGCCGGGACCTGGGACTGGGCACGGACGGCGGCCGGATCCAGCGGCAGGGCGACGAGCGTCGCCGGCCCGTCGGCCGTCGACCGGTCGAACACAGCCCGGCCGACGGTCTGCGAAACGGGACGGAACCCGTCGCGCGCCAGCCGGTCCAGATCGGCCCGGTCCAGGTCCGCGTTGAGGCCTCCGGTCTCCCACACGCCCCAGGCGATGGAGGTGGCGGGCAGTCCGTGGGCGCGGCGGTGGGAGGCGAGCGCATCGAGGAACGCGTTGGCGGCGGCGTAGTTGGCCTGGCCCGGCGCCCCCAGGACGCCCACCGCGGACGAGAAGAGCACGAAGGCCGTCAACTCCCGGTCGCGGGTGAGCTCGTGCAGGTTCCAGGCCCCGTCGACCTTGGGACGCAGCACGGTCCGCAACCGGTCGGGGGTGAGCGCGGGCACGAGGCCGTTGTCGAGGACGCCCGCCGTGTGCACCACCGCGGTCAGCGGATGCTCGGCAGGGATCTTCGCGAGCACCTCGGCCAGGGCCTCGCGGTCGGCGACGTCGCAGGCGGCCAGGGACACCTCGGCGCCGAGCATCCGCAGCTCGTCCGCCAACTCCTCAGCCCCCTCGGTGCTTTCGCCGTCACGGGAGACCAAAAGCAGCCGGGCGATCCCGTGTTCCGTCACGAGGTGTCGGGCGAACAGAGCGCCGAGGCTGCCGGTGCCTCCGGTGATGAGCACGGTGCCGTGGGGGTCGGCCGACCCGGCCGACCCGGCCGACCCGGCCGACCCGGCCGACCCGGCCGACCCGGCCGACCCGGCCGACCCGGCCGACCCGACTGCGGGGGCGGGGCGTGGCTGTGGGGCGGTGGTGACTCGTTCCACGCGGCTGCGCAGGCGGTCGAGTTCGCTCTGCAGGTTCCGGTACGTCTGCTGTCGGGCCAGTAGTTCGCCGCGCCGCCTGGTCAGCTCCGTCTTGGTCTGGCCGGACGCGGCCTGGAGCCTGCGGCCGGACTCGGCGAGGGATTCCTGCTGGGCCGCGAGCTGGGCGTTCAGCTCCGCGATCAGGGCCTGGGCGACATCCCCGTGGGCCTGGTTGAAGGACTCGGTGGCCAGCCTGCGGGTCTCGGCGATCTCCTGGGTGATCAGCTGTTGCAGCCGGGCGGCGCGTTCCCGCTCGGCGCGTTCGCGCAGGTCCTTGCGGTGGTTGCGGACCCCGTGGACGAAGCCCATCGTGCCCAGGCCCACCATGACGGCGACCCCGCTGAACGGTTCCACGAAGGCGACGGCGGTGCCCGCGCCCACCGCCGCCATCCCGGTGGACCAGCTGGCCCGGAACTGGTCGAAGAACCGGGCGGGGCGCACATTGAGCGGCACGGTGGGCACCGAGATGGCAGGGGTGAAGGGCGGCTTGGGAACCTCGGGCGAGGTGAGGTCGAGGCTGGTGCGCCGCGCGAAGTCCTCCATGATGGCCACCGCGGTGGCGGCCAGCTGCTCGTGGGCGGTGGTCAGCGCCTTGAGGATGTCCGAGGCGACCTGGCCGACCAGTTCGTCGGCGCCCGGGTCGGCTCCGTTGGTCACCGCCTCCTGGTAGGCGCGCAGCGCCGAGGTGAAGGCGTTCTGCAGTGCCGTACGCGCCGCCCGGGTGTCACGTTCGAAGCGCTGCCGCAGGTCCGTCCGCCACTCGGCGCTGCCGGTGGACAGCTGCTTGAGCCGGGCGGTGGTCTCGGCGACCTCGTCGCGGATCCGCCGCAGGGACTCGTCCGACTCCAGGGCCGCGAGTTCGTTGACCACGGGGGAGCCTGCCGTGGCGACGGCGTCGCCGAGGGCGTCCAGGGCCCGGCGCAGCTGGACCGCGCCGCTGGTCGTGGCGAGTCCCTCCCACAGCGCGTGGTCCAGTTCGGCGAAGCCGGAGTCGGTGAGCAGCCGTTCGTCCGTGCGGTTCCGGAGCCACTTGTGTTTGCGGAAGGAGGAGACGGGGACGACGACCAGCCGGTCGGCGGGCAGGCCGGTACGGGCGGCGATCTTCTCGCGGGCCCCGGCGACGACGGGCGCGGGATCGACGACCTTGTCGGTCTTGGTGACCACCGTGATCACCACCTCGCACTTCTCCAACGCCTCACTGAGGAAGTCGAGTTCGTAGGTGGCGAGGGGTTCGATGGCGTCGCAGACGAAGACCAGGCCGTCGGCCCGTTCCAGGAAGGCGCGGGTGGCGGCGGTGTGCTCGGGGTTGACGCTGGCGACGCCGGGGGTGTCGATCAGGACCAGGCCGGTCTCGAGCTGGGGTACCGGGGCCTGGATCTCCACCAGTTGGACCCGTTTGTGGTTGCGAGGGTTGCCCTGTTCGGTGACGTACTCGGGCAGCTGGTCGAGAGCGATCTCCACTGGGCGGGTGGCGCCGCCACCGCCTTCCGGGTCGCCGAGGTGCACGACGGCCAGCTCGCGCGGTCCCCAGGCGAGGGTGCACACGACACAGGTGGCCACGTCGACATCCACGGGGAACAGGCCGGGCCGTTCCACCAGGGCGTTGAGCAGCATGGACTTGCCCCGCTTGAACTCACCGCAGACCACGACATGGCAGGTGCCCCGCTCCAGCCGGGCCTTGGACTGGTCGAGCAACTCCCGTTGACGGGGCCCGAGTTCCTCAGCCAGTTGCTGGACGATTTTCGGGAAGGTGGCCAGCACGTCCGTGCGTAGACGGCTGAAGACGTTGTCCGGCATGGTGGTTCACCTTTCGTCGGGCAGGTGCCGGTCGGGCAGGTGCCGGCCGAGGAACTTGGGGGCGAGCCGCCGGTAGTAGGGGACGAGGGCCGGTTCCAGCAGTCGGCCCAGCAGACCGCCGAACTCCTCGGCCCAGCCGCCGCCCGGCTGCCGCCCGACCGTCAGCTCGTCGAACAACTCGTCGTAGAGGCCGAACAGCCGGGTGCGGAGGTCCCGGTAGACGTCGGTGGTCAGGCCCTCCACGGCCGGGTGCGGGAACCGGCCCACCGGCTGGGACCACTCCGCCCGGGACCGCTGCGGCTCCTTGAACCGCAGATCCGCGTACTCGACCAGCCGCCGCGTCGACCAGTCCAGCGTCGCCGTCGCGAACGGCGGAAAGAGATCGGCGCCCCCGGCCGGGTCGGGCCGCAACACGAACAGCGGCAGCCGTACGTACACCCGGGGCACCCCGTCCTGCACGACCGGCACGGGCAGCGGCCACCCGATCCCCGACTCCATCGGCACCAGCCGATGAAACACGGGCGACCGGCGCACCTCCCGGCACATCGCCTCAGAACGCGGGGCCGCCGCCCCAGCGTGGGCCTTCAAGGGCTGCGTCATCGGATACGCCGCCTTCCTCACTCGATCGGGGTACGCCGCGGTTTTTGCCGGTGGACGGCTGGGGTTCTTCTTCGGGGTCGGGTGGCCAAGGCTGGTCTTCGGAGGGCGCTGGCACTCCGGCTCGCCCTCCTCGCGCACCGGCGGAGTCCAGCCGTGCGGCGGCAGCGCCGGGCGCCGCCCATGGTTCGTCTTCGGGGTCGGGTGGCCAGGGTTCGTTTTCGGGGCCGGGTGCCTGGGGTTTCTCTTGGGACGCCGGACTCCATCTCCGCGCAGCAACCATCTGGATCGGCAGCCTCTGCAAGCCTGTTGATCACAACTGAAGACAGGCCCTAGAGGGCAGGCTGAAGCCGCATGTACTCGGCCGCGTAATCGCCCGTGTACCAGGCGTGCCGACACCCGAGTCGGGCGAGTTGTTCGAGGAGTCCGCTGGTGTTTCTGCAGGTGTCCATTTCCTGGGCCCACTCCGTTCCGCTGACGTTCGCACCAGGCGTTGTGCAGACAGGATCCACCGGTGTGTTCCAGCAGTAAGACTGCGCGCGGCGCTCCAGTGTCTCGGGCAGGTAGGGGCTTCGCGGCCTCGGCCTCGAGGGTGGTTCTGGACTTGGGTCCCTCGCGTAGGCGGCGATGCCGATGGAATTCCGTGGTCCCGCTTCGGGCCCTGTTTGGCCAGGTACGGTTCGTACTGCGGCATCCGAGTTCGGATCGAACATGGGGTCACCGAACAACAGCACCGTCTCGATCCGGTCATAGATCGGCTGGAGCTCCGGATCCGACAGGGCATCACCCAAAACCCACGCGCCCTCCGAGTACCCGGCCACAACGATGCGCTGATCAGGGCAAAGACTCGACTGGGCTTTGAGCTTGTCGATTGTCCGAGTAACGCCTTCCCTTTGCGTTCTCAGCAGGTCCTCCGGAAGCTCCCGAGCAGGCGGTGTACCTGCCCTGGCAGCGGCTACGGCCCGATCTACGATCGGGTCGTTGAAGACAGTTGAAGAAGATGGGGTGTAGTTGACGTATTGGACGTCCACACTGTCCTGGCCAGTGACAGTTAGAGACCTGTCATGCAGTGCTTCGATCACCCTGTCGAAGGCACCCCTCGGAGGAGCGGCATCGCTTACGCCTCGGACACCGATGAACACATAGTCCGTACAGTGCGGAGGTTCCGACGGCTGAACAGGTGCCGGGGGAGGCACGGGGACGGGTGAGTGGGATTCAGATGCGTCGGGCTCCGGCTGAGCGACACTGGAGGCTCCTGAGACCCCTACCATTGCTAGGGAAATCAGGCAACTGACAGTTACCCAAGTTATTTTTCGGCGCATGCAACTTCTGCCTTTCAGCGGAATGAGAATTCCCCCCGGCAATCTTGAACGCTAATTAGAGGCGAAGAGAGGCGCGCGTTGGGTTCGGCCGAACAGCCGAGCGTCGAGCACTGGTGCTGAGGCGGATGGCGCGAGACCGCTTGCCGTGCTCCGAATCGCCCGCTGCATGCTCTACCGCTTCAACCGAGAAGGCTGAGGCGCGTGGGTGGAGATTCACCGGTTTAATCAGGCACAGGTCCACGGGCCTCGCTAGCGGGTGGTGGACCTCCGTACGCCAAACGTCTGCCGCTGGGACCGGTGCGTTGGGCCCTGGGCCAGTGATGATGACGAGGCCTTTAGCGAGGAGTGGGCCGACGATGTCATCGAACCGCTGCGAGTGGGGCGAGCAGGAATACCTGACTGCCCATCACGGAAGTCGCCGCCAGCCGCGGAACCCGTGCTGTTACGGGGGCAGCTCAAAATCATGTTGGGGGTGCCTTCAGGGCCCCCAGGCTGACGGGACACACTGGGCAGCGTCGGTGAGGGGTCCCCGTACGGCCTCGGTCTCTGGGGCGGCCTGCTGGCGTGGTGTGGGTGTCAACGGCCATTTTGTTCTCCCCCTCGGAGACGTCGGTGACGTCCGAGGTGGTGGGGATGCCGAAGGTGGACCGGGTGGAGGTGCCCGGCTGTAGGGAGTGGTTCTCGCTGCGGCGGGCTGGCTCGGCCTGTTCGTGGACGGCCTGATAGTCGAGGATCGACAGCAGATCCTTCTCCGCGAAGCGCCCGGTGACTGCTGCGGTGCCGAGGGCGCGATCAATTTCCGCTGCTGAATACAGCTTTGACAGGGCGACGGCCTCGGCCATTTTCGCCTTGATGCGGCGGACACCGGCCGCGCCGGCCTCGATGAGCCAGGACGCGGCGCCCGGTCCGAGCGCGAGGAAGGCGGCCTCTTCCGCGCTCGTGGCCTTCGGGGCTGTTCTTGTCCTCGCGCGGCGGTTAGTGGGCGTCGTTAAGGACGGGGGTGCCGGGCTGCCCGCGCCGGTGGCGGGTGGTTTCACGGGCCGAGCCGTCCTTGCCGATCGCGGTGACGATCAGCTCGTCCGTGGAAGCGGGCCCAGACCCGGGTGTCGATCAGCTCGTGCGGGACCGAGTAACGCACCGCCTCGGCCGAGATCGTCGACTCCCAGTTGACCTGCCCGGTGGTGCCGAACGCGGCGGTGAACGGACTGCGGGGCAGGGGATGCAGCCTTTGCTGTTCTTCCGCCAGGCGTTCGGCGGGCCTGCGCCGACTTGCCCTGTGAGTACGGAGTTGGCTTCCTCGCAGAACGACCGGCAGGCTGCCTCCAGCTCAGCGAAGGTGTAATGCTCGCGCAGGTTCACGTTGTCGGGGATGGGGGTGTGGTGGACCGGTGGGCGGTCCGTGGGGTGTTTCCTGCAATCCCTTCTACCGGGGTAACTCCTCACCCCTGCCTCTTCCTGTCTCTCCCTCTGTCTCTCTGTGTCCTCCGGGCGTTGGTCCTGCCGGAGGCAGCCTCACACCCCGCCACTCTCCGGTCGGTCTGGAGCAGCCGGGGCGCTGGGGTGGGCTGCTGGACCTGCCGGATGTCGTGGACGTGGCTGCGGTGGAGCGGCTTGTTGCGGTTCTTGCGGGTGGGTTCCCGGCGGAGGATCAGGTGGCGGTGCGTGCTGCTGGTGTGTTCGTGCGGCGGATGGTGCCTGCTCCGGCACCGGCCGGGGCGGCGTCTTCTGGTGCGTGGCGCGCTGGTGGCACGGTGCTGGTGACAGGTGGCACTGGTGGGCTGGGTGCTGAGGTGGCGCGTTGGCTTGCGGGTGAGGGTGTGGGGCGTCTGCTGCTGGTGAGCCGGCGGGGTGTGGAGGCTCCGGGGGCGGCTGAACTTCTCGCTGAGCTGGCGGAGCTGGGTTGTGCGGCGAGTGTGGTGGCGTGTGATGTGTCGGATCGTGTGGCGCTGGCCGGGGTGTTGGCGGGGGTTCCGGCGGAGTTCCCGTTGCGTGGTGTGGTGCATGCGGCGGGGGTGCTGGACGACGGTGTGGTGGAGGCTCTGTCGCCGGAGCGGTTCGCGGCAGTGTGGGGGGCGAAGGTTGATGCGGCGGTTCATCTGGATGAGCTGACTGCTGGGCTGGCGGAGCCGTTGTCGTTGTTTGTGGCGTTCTCGTCGGTGGCGGGTTCGTGGGGTGGTGAGGGGCAGGGCAACTATGCGGCGGCGAATGCCGCGTTGGAGGCGTTGGTCGAGCAGCGTCGGGCCCGCGGGCTGGTCGGGTCGTGTGTGGCGTGGGGCCCGTGGGCGGATGCCGGGATGGCTGCTGATGAGGCGGTGGCCGGGCGAATGCGACGGCTGGGCGTGAAGCCGATGCAGCCGTCCCGGGCGTTGGTGGTTCTGGGGCAGGTCGCTGCGTGCGACGAGGGCAGCCTCACGGTCGTGGAGGTGGACTGGGAACGCTATCTGCCGACGGTGACCACCGCCCCCAGCGCGCTCTTCGATGAGATTCCGCAGGTCCAGGCGCTTCGTCCTGAGGGGACGGCGGAGGGTTCGGGCGCACCGTCGCTGCGGTCGCGGATGGCCGCGTTGCCGGAGGCTGAGCAGCGGGCGCTGTTGCTGGCATTGGTGCAGGAGCAGGCTGCGCTGGTGTTGGGGCACGCGTCGGCGGAGATGGTCGTACCCGGGCGTGCGTTCAAGGATCTGGGCTTCGACTCGCTTTCCGCGGTGCAGTTCCGGAATCGGGTGAACGCTGTGACCGGTCTGGCGACGCCGCCGTCGTTGGTGTTCGACTATCCGACGCCGAATGAACTTGCCGCGTATTTGTGGGGTGAGTTCGCGGGGGTTGTGGGTTTGGCTGGGCTGGTGCCGTTCGGGACGGGTTCGGTGTCGGTGGCCGACGATCCGGTGGTGATCGTGGGTATGGCGTGCCGTTTCCCGGGTGGGGTGGGTTCGCCGGGTGAGTTGTGGGATCTGGTGGTGTCGGGGGCCGATGCGGTGTCGGGGTTCCCGGTGGACCGGGGCTGGGATCTGGAGGGGCTGTTCGATCCGGATCCGGAGAGTCTGGGGACGTCGTATACGCGGCATGGGGCGTTTCTGTCGGATGTGGCTGGGTTTGATGCGGGGTTCTTCGGTATTTCGCCGCGTGAGGCGTTGGCGATGGATCCGCAGCAGCGGCTGTTGCTGGAGACGTGCTGGGAGGCGTTGGAGGATGCCGGGATCGATCCGGCGTCGTTGCGGGGTGGTCGGGGTGGTGTGTTCATGGGCACCAACGGCCAGGACTACGCGAGCCTGCTGCTGAAGACCGCCGAGCCGGCTGAGGGGTATCTCGGTACAGGGAACGCGGCGAGTGTGATGTCCGGGCGGATCGCCTACACCCTGGGTCTGGAGGGCCCGGCTGTCACTGTCGACACGGCGTGCTCGGCGTCGTTGGTCGCGCTGCATCTCGCCGTGCAGGCACTGCGGTCGGGTGAGTGTGATGTGGCGCTGGCAGGCGGTGTGACGGTGATGTCGTCGCCGCTGTCGTTCGTGGAGTTCTCGCGGCAGCGGGGGCTGTCGGTGGATGGCCGGTGCAAGGCGTTCGGGGCGGGTGCGGACGGTACGGGCTGGGGTGAGGGTGCGGGTGTGCTGCTGGTGGAGCGGCTCTCGGATGCTGAGCGGCTTGGTCACCGGGTGCTGGCGGTGGTGCGGGGCAGTGCGGTCAACCAGGACGGCGCCAGTAATGGGCTCACCGCGCCCAACGGCCCCTCGCAGCAGCGGGTTATTCGGCAGGCCCTGGCCGTCGCCGGGCTGTCCGCCGCCGAGGTGGACGCCGTCGAGGCACACGGCACGGGTACTCGTCTCGGGGATCCCATCGAGGCGCAGGCCCTGCTGGCCACCTACGGACAGGACCGTCCCGAGGACCGGCCGCTGTGGCTGGGCGCGGTGAAGTCGAACATCGGCCATACGCAGGCGGCTGCGGGTGTGGCTGGTGTGATCAAGATGGTGGAGGCGATGCGGCACGGCGTGCTGCCCGCCACTCTGCATGCGGATGAGCCGTCGGATCAGGTCGACTGGTCGTCCGGCACTGTCCAGCTTCTGACGGAGGCGCGGGAGTGGCCGGAGGCCGATCGGACTCCACCAACCGGAACGCCGCCACCTCGAACGCAAACAACCCCGCCTGAGCCCACACCGTCCGATCCAGCAACCCCCCACCATCAGACTCCGGAGCCCACACCACCGACGTCAGCGGTGCCCCCAGCAGCGGATCCAGCACCTCACACACCGCATCCCACGCCCCCGCAAACACCGGGAACGCCTCATACAAACCCCGCCCCATACCCAACCGCTGCGCACCCTGACCCGAAAACAGCACAGCGACATCAGGCACTTCAGCCCCCGCCACACCCCGCACCACACCCGGCACATCCGACCCCGACGCCACCGCACCCAGACCAGCCACCAGATCCGCACGCCCGTCACCCACGACAACCGCCCGGTGCTCGAACACCGAACGACCACTCGCGAGCGAGAACCCCACATCGGCCAGATCCAGCAGACCGTCGGCTTCAACCCGCTGACCAAGCCGCACTGCCTGCTCCCGCAACGCCACTTCACTGCGAGCCGACACGACCCACGCCACCGGACCGGACGTCTCCGACCCAGCCACACCGTCGAACTCGGGCTCGGACACCTGCTCCAGAATCACGTGCGCGTTGGTGCCACTGACCCCGAAGGCGGACACACCGACCCGGCGCGGACGGTCGCCCTCCGGCCACTCCCGCGCCTGTGTCAAAAGCTGGACGGTACCGGACGACCAGTCGACCTGGTCGGTGGGCTCCTCGGCGTGCAGGGTGGCGGGAAGGACTCCGTGCCGCATTGCCTGCACCATCTTGATCACACCAGCCACACCCGCAGCCGCCTGCGTATGACCGATGTTCGACTTCACCGCGCCCAGCCACAGCGGCCGGTCCGCACTGCGCTCCTTGCCGTACGTCGCCAGCAGCGCCTGCGCCTCGATCGGGTCACCGAGACGAGTACCCGTACCGTGCGCCTCGACAGCGTCCACCTCAGCCGCAGAAACACCCGCAGCGGCCAGGGCCTGCCGGATCACCCGCTGCTGCGAGGGACCATTCGGAGCCGTCAGCCCGTTGCTCGCACCGTCCTGATTGACCGCGCTGCCCCGCACCACCGCCAGCACCCGGTGACCAAGCCGCTCAGCATCCGAGAGCCGCTCCACGAGGAGTACACCCGCGCCCTCACCCCAGCCCGTACCGTCCGCACCCGCCCCGAACGCCTTGCAGCGGCCGTCCACCGCCAGCCCCCGCTGCCGCGAGAACTCCACGAACGACAGCGGCGACGACATCACCGTCACACCGCCGGCCAGCGCCACATCACACTCACCCGACCGCAGTGCCTGCACGGCGAGATGCAGCGCGACCAACGACGCCGAGCACGCCGTGTCCACCGTCACCGCCGGCCCCTCCAACCCCAGGGTGTAGGCGATCCGGCCCGACATCACACTCGCCGAGTTCCCAGTGCCCAGGTAACCCTCGGCGGGTTCGGGGGTCTTCAGCAGCAGGCTCGCGTAGTCCTGGCCGTTGGTGCCCATGAACACACCACCCCGACCACCCCGCAACGACGCCGGATCGATCCCGGCATCCTCCAACGCCTCCCAGCACGTCTCCAGCAACAGCCGCTGCTGCGGATCCATCGCCAACGCCTCACGCGGCGAAATACCGAAGAACCCCGCATCAAACCCAGCCACATCCGACAGAAACGCGCCATGCCGCGTATACGACGTGCCGTGGTTCTCCGGGTCCGGGTGGTACAGCCCGTCCAGATCCCAGCCCCGATCCACAGGGAACCCCGACACCGCGTCAGCTCCCGACACCACCAGATCCCACAACTCACCCGGCGAACCCACCCCACCCGGGAAACGGCACGCCATACCCACGATCACCACCGGATCGTCGGCCACCGAAAGGGGCCTGACCGGCAGCTGAGCAGCCGCGTCCACAACCCCGGCGAGCTCACCCCACAGATACCCGGCAAGCTCCTTCGGCGTCGGATAGTCGAACACCAACGACGACGGCGTCGCCAAACCCGTCACAGCATTCACCCGGTTACGGAACTGCACCGCGGAAAGGGAGTCGAAGCCCAGATCCTTGAAGGCACGCCCGGGTACGACCATCTCCGCCGACGCGTGCCCCAGCACCAGCGCAGCCTGCTCCCGCACCAACGCCAGCAACAGCGCCCGCTGGTCCGACTCCGACTGCCCCGACAGCCGCGCCCGGAGATGCTCCGAACCCGCACCCGCCGCGGGCTCCGCCTTCCGGACCGCCTGGACTTGCGGAATCTCATCGAAGAGCGCATTGCGACGGCTGCCGGTGAAGGTCGGCAGGAAACGCTCCCAGTCCACCTCCACGACCGTGAGGCTGCCCTCGTCCGCCGCCACGACCTGTCCAAGAACCGCCAACGCCCGGGACGGCTGCATCGGCTTCACGCCCAGCCGTCGCATACGCCCGGCCACCGCCTCATCAGCAGCCATCCCGGCATCCGCCCACGGACCCCACGCCACACACGACCCGACCAGCCCGCGGGCCCGACGCTGCTCGACCAACGCCTCCAACGCGGCATTCGCCGCCGCATAAAGTCGGCGGTGGTCGACTTCCAGAAGAAGCACCACTTGCAGGTCGACGGCGTCATCGGCCCGCAGACCTGGCGCGCCCTGCTCGGCACCCGCTGACTCGAGCGGTCCCGGCGGCCGGCCGACGGCTCCTTCCCACCGCACCCGCAGTGGGAAGGAGCCGTCGCTGTACATCCGTGGAGCCGATGGAGGCGTGGCAGCGTCCCGAGGGCTACTGGCTGGGCACGGCACGCTCGTACGCCGACTCGCCGGGCTGGTCGGAGCAGGACCCGATCGGGGGCGCACGGTGGTGAGACTGAACGCGGATGCGCTGGACGGCGCGCGTGGGACCGGGCGGATATGTGAGCGCTCCCCGGACCGGTGTGACTGAGCGCCTCAGTTGGCGAGTTTCGCCGACCCGGACGCTCAGAGTTCAGCTTGGGGACGTTGAGGAGCCGCCTCGGCACGCATGGGAACGGCTGCGCGACCGACCGGACGCACGGCAGCAACGAGTAAGAGGGGCTGGTCCGACGACCTGGAGGCACGTACGTCGTCCGAGTCCTGGGCGACACTGATCGAGTGATTGTCGAACGCGCGTATGCCCACCTCTCCTCGTACGACGAGGACACCTGGCCCTGGTCCGTGCCCTGCGTCCGGCAGCTGCTCAACGAAGGGCTGCGCTTCACCGCACCGGTGACCTTTCTGGTCGGTGAGAACGGCTCGGGGAAGTCGACCCTGGTCGAGGCGCTGGCGGAGGGGTTCGGTCTGGACTCCTATGGCGGCTCCCACGACTGGCGCTACGCCTCCCCGCGTGGCAAGTCGGCGCTCGGCGAGCGGATGAGGTTCGACGCGGCCTCGCGCGGGCGCCGTATGGTCACCAGCTGGTCGGCCCGCAAGGGCTTCTTCCTGCGGGCCGAGACCGCGCTGGACGCCCTGAACAGGGAGGGGTTCTCGCCGGACTCGGTCAGCCACGGCGAGGGCTTTCTCGCGGCATTCCGCGGTAAGTTCCTACACGCCGGGCTCTATGTTCTCGACGAGCCGGAGGCGGCGCTCTCCTTCTCCTCGTGCCTCGAACTTATCGGGCACATCGACCGGTTGGCCAAGGAGGGCGGCCAGGTCATCTGTGCCACGCACTCACCCTTGCTGACTGCCCTGCCGGGCGCGGACATCGTCGAGGTCGGTGAACACGGCATACGGAGGGTCGCCTGGCGGGAGCTCGGCGTCGTGGATCACTGGCGCCGCTATCTCGCCAACCCGCACGTCTACCTGCGGCACATCGTCGAACCGTAGGGGCGGTCCCCCTCAACTGTCACCCGGGCACCCTCGCGATGCTCGCCCACGCCTTCCTCACCGTCGTCCGCGCCGACGAACACGCCCGCCACTCCAGGCCTGACGAGCTGATACCGCTCACCTGCAACGAGATCCAGCGCCTGTTCAACGCACCAGTCGTCCGACGCACCCACGACACGGCCCACCGGCTCGACTGGTCCCACTGGCGACGCCGCCACCAGGCCCAATCCCAAACCAGCCACTATCAACGACAAGCCACTCAGGCGTGAAGATCGCGATCTACAACTGGAGTACTGGTACGACGAATGCTTCCTCTCCACTTCAAGCGGCCCTTCCAGCTCTGGTCCTACCAGGTGTCCCATCGCCGTCTCGTGCTGCGCGCGCGCCCGGGAGGCGGACTGGACGGGACGGTGGAGATCGAGTTCCTGAACGTCCTGGGCATGAAGCTGAAGTCCCAGTACCCCGAGCTCCTGATCTCCCCCGCCCCTGACACGGCCACCACCGGCATCGACGAGTTCGTGGACATCCCGGACAGACATCGGTCCAGGTACACCACACTGCTCGTCTCGGACGGGTCGGACGACGGTTTCGTGATCTGCGGCTCGCTCCACGTCCACGAGAACTGACGCACCCGAACCCACACCACACGGACCGCTCCCCGCCCCCGGGCTGCACCTCCACCGGGCGCGGGGAGCGGTCGTCGTTTGCGAGTTCAGTGAAATGCAGTGAGGCGGGAGAGAGTCATGGGCACCGGAAGCGATCGAGGTCTCTCGTCGGACGCGTCGCGGCGGAGGAGCAGTTGGCGCGCGCCCAGGCCGAGTTTCGCCAGAACGCGGAGGCATGCCGTCAGACGCCGACACTTCACCGACCAGTACAAGCCCGAGAAGTTCCGCTGCCCCTGATTCGGTAGAAGGGACCGCGTCGGCACCCCGGACTCGAACCGCAACGGCCACATCGCGGACAACAGTCCATCACGCCGGGCAGCGTCCGGCCCGCCGCAGCCAGCGCCAGGACCGGCTCGTTGAGCACCACAGACTCCCTGCGTTGAAGCCCTGGTGTCGGCCCCCGCAGGGGCGGGGGTTTCGTGCTGTCTGGGGTTTGCGGGAGGCGATGACGGCCGGCCGAGGGGCGGATTCGGTGCGCGGAGTGGCGCGCGAGACCGCGGGATTTGCCCGACTTCACTTCGGAGACACGGACGTCAATCTAGCAGGCTGAAAACCGCCTTGGGTATGGGAGGACAACAAAACGACGATCACCACGACACGTGTAACCATCAAAAGGGCTTGGTCGGTAGGGAATTGGTGACCCGACTCGTTCGTAGCCATTCGCTGAGTGATCAACTGGGTTGAATATCCCTCGCGGGCAGGCAACCCACCTGCAAGGACTACACGGCTCCGGGATCAGTGGAAGCTCTACGGGTTAAGTCCAACTGCCGGTCGGGGCTGGTGTTCAGCGTAGTAGTTGGCCTCGCGTTCGACGGGCCGAATAGCGCCGGGGCTCGTGTTCGACGGGCCGAATGACACCGATCGCAGAATGTAGACGCTGGAGGCTGATCCGGTCCACCGATTCCCCGGAGTTGGACAACACAACACTGGACTCCGCACCTGTCCCGGGCGCCGGGCCGCGGGCGAACAACACCTCGGTCTCGGGTGCCTTCCACGGGCCGTACGTGTGCGGCGGTGACATCAGGTGCTGGGTGAGGAACGGACAGCTGGTCGGGGAGTTGGCGCGGTATCGGCGGCACAGCGGGGAACGTCCCGGATCCGCCCCCCCCGGGGGACAGCCGCATGGCCGGGTCATCGGTGGCCTGGTCCACGAAGTCGATCACGAAGTCCGCAAAGCCTCCATGTCGGGGCCCCGGCTGCTGGTTGCGCCCGTGCCCACAACGTGCCCGTAAGAGCGGGCAACCACGGTCAACAGCGGTGCGATCCGACCCGCACGACCACCCGAGCACAAGCCGCCTGCGCACGTCGGAGCCATACGGCCCACCCAAGCGCCGTCGCTTCGCAAGCTGGGAGCGCGAGTTCGGTTCTCGTCACCCGCTCCATGCGAAACCCCCGGGTCAGAGACCCGGGGTTCTGTACGAGGCGCTGGAGAACCGGCGGCGCGCTTCGCCACTCACCGCCTGCGGACCGCGCAGGCGACGACCGCGGCGCACGGAGGGCCCTTCGATCTGGGCCTCTCCGTGTGCCCGCCTGCTTTCTGCGCGGCGACGCCGAGCAGTACGGATGGGACCGGCAGCCTCCGGTTCCATCGCCACATACGCCATCGCTGAGCTGGATTTCTGCCACAGCGCGGTCCTCAGGGCATCGAGAACATGCGCCTTCTGGACAGGCCGCCCTCGCGAGAGGTCTCGACGACGATCGTGCCCTGCGGCATCGGCGTCACGACACGGTCAGGTAGATCTTGCGCACGGTTTCGATGGTCTTCCAGACACCGACGAAGCCCGGCTTCATGACAAAGCTGTCGCCTGCCTTGTAGACCACCGGCTCGCCACCTTCCGGCGTGAGTTCGATGACGCCGGAAAGGATGTGGCAGAACTCGAAGGTCTCGCCCTTGATCGAGCGTGTCTCGCCGGGTGTGGCTTCCCAGACGCCCGTATTGATCGTTCCCCCGCGGGCGGCGTCCTGGGCCCAGGTCTTGTAGGTCGGGTCGCCGGAAATCAGGCGCTCCGGCAGCGGGCCGGACTCGCGGGGTGCGAAGGAGGGATTGGTATCGATGGTCTTCAGGAGCGACATGCTTTTCCTCTACTGGTTCTGGGAACGACGCACATCGGGAGCGGACATACCAAGCGTCAGCGGGCCGAGTGCGACCGGGCTCATCACGCATCTCGGGCCAGGGCCTGACGGCTGCCCGCCATGGTCTCGGCGCGCAGCAGGTCGGCGAGCCTCCAGGCGGGCAACGGGCCCTTCTCCTGAGCGAGTTGGCCCACGCACTAGCCGGCGGCGGGGGCCTCCTCGACCATGTTGCGTGCAGGCGGCGCACAGGTGGGTGTGGACTCCGACACGAAGTGCCGGATGATCGGCTCGAAGGCGTGAGGGGAGGCTGTCCGGCCTCCGCCGCCATGGTGGTGGTGACGGCGCGCCGATCACCGGAGGCGACCTGATGGGCGACTTCGGCAATCACCGGATTGACCTTGCCCGGGCATGATGCTCGAACGGGCCTGCACCGGCGGCGTGGATCGTGCGACTGTTGCGGTCCATCGAGTATCTCCGACGCCCCGCGCGGAACCCACGCGCGATCTGTCCGCTGCGGGCACGATAATCGGACATTGTGTCAAGCCCCTGGGGCTGAGGCGGCATTCACGAGCCCTTCGGCCCTAGGGCGTGTTGCGAAAGTCCCGTCGTCCGCCCGGAGGGCGGGCCGAGCGGCGTCATGGGGGTCCCCCCGCTCGAGCGAAGGCGCGCCGCCGTCGGCCGTGCGCAGCGCGAACGCCTGCGGCGGACCCGGCTTCACCGTGCGGACCAACTGGGTTCCCTTGCCGTGCAACACCCGCAACGCCGCCTTGAACCCGTTGCCCGGTTCGGCCTCCAACCGCAGCGAGAACTCCTCGCTCGACCACGAACGGGTGAGAACCTTGGTGTAGCTGTGGCGAACACGGCCCTCTGGTCAGGCTCCATCGGTGCCATGCCGTTCCCTGTTGAGGCTTTCGGTCGACCGGGTCACAGACCGTGCCGATATTCCGAGCGCTTTGCCGACCAAAGTGACTACGTATCTGTGAATTGCCCCCTCGGCACCCCGACAGCTTCATTCACCGAATGTGTTGTCAATGGATGCCGCCGATGAGCTGTCCGAGCTCGATGTCACGCAGCACGGTGAAGACGATCACGCACTCCTCGTCTGCGGCCTTCTCCCATATGGGATTCGGTTCATCACCATAGTTGTACAGCACGCCACATCGGGCTGGGAGCTCGGTACCGAGCCTTTTCCAACCTCGGTGCTCCTCGTAGTCGGGCTAACGCGGATTCGGTTCGATGTGGTACTTGTGGTCGGGCTTTAGCGGATGCGGTAGGGCCTTGTAGTCAGCCCCACCGGCAACTTCGTTGAGCTGCTCGTCGGGAATTTCCTGGACCTTGGAGTTCTTCTCGTCGGGAGTACCCATGATCGCCTTCCGTTCCTGCCTGTCACGAACAGTCTTGACGTCGGGAACGTTAGATCCTCGGGAACGTCCAGGCATTGGGCTCCCGGCCCAATGCCTCGTTGTTGGGCTGGGAGCCCAATACTGGTCGGGGTGGTCGGCCAGGTTGCGGGGACGACCTCGACGGTGATGTCCAGCAGGGCGCCGTGGATGATGACTTCGTCCTTGAAACCCTGGTCCACCAGGGCTTTCTCAAGACGGTTGCCGCACCGCTCGGCCGCCTGGTCGAGGAGGGCGGTGCCGGCGGTGTTGTCGTGGGCGGAGGCGGCCAGGACAACGACGCCGATGACCAGTCCCAGCACATCGACGGCCAGCCCGCGCTTGCGCCCGGTCTTGCCTTCGGCCCTTGCCCCGAATCACGGCATGCACATGATGAACGGTCGCCCGAACGAGGTTCAATACCATGATCGAGCGATCAGGAAACGAGGAAGATCGGACTTAACGCCCTCTCAGCTTGGGGGCAACCCATTCACCGCGGGGTGCGCCGTGTGCTGAAGATGCGGCTGACGGCGCTGTGTCCTGATCAACACGCGCCATGGAGGTGGCGTCGGTGTCGAGGCTGGCGCCACCGGCGATAGCCTCCAGTTCGTTATCAGTCAGCACCCTGACATGATTAGGCAACATCGGCTGCTCCGTTCACGCTCAAACACTTGTCCGCTGGACGTATCCATTGGGATGAACCCAGTCACGCTGCGAGATGGATTGGGGTAACCGGCCAGCGCCCGGTTTGGAATTACGCGGCCCCTGACACGTTCGGCCTGTACCGGATGTGCGGGGATGATTAGGGGTGGCTGCATCGTCGAGCATGGTTCGCTCACCCGTCAAGCAAAGCTCGACCAAAGCTATGTGTTTTAAAGTATGCTAAATCTTCACATACTTGATGCTATGTCATGCGCTGTTCGCCTGCCGACGCATGTTGCGCAGCCATTCATCAACGGCATGCCGAGATCAAGACCGTGTCCGGTGGCGACCGCGTCGATCAGAGCGGTGACCACAGGCGTTCGTGTACGGCCGCCCGAACCCCGCCGATCGGCGGGGTGGTGGCGGGGCGACCGGCGGGGCAACTCCCGTAGCCCCGCCGGATGGCTGACCGCTCCCACATCCCGGCAATGTTGTCCCGGTGACCGAGAGCGAAAGCGCCGAGAAGACGCCTTCGCGACACTTACCCACACCCGAGTCCGCCACGGTGACGGAAGCCGCCGCGCCGATGGCGCGATTGATCGGGGTGGCCGACGCCACCTACGGCACCAACGTGCACCTGCGTACCGCACTGTCCGAGCGCGGTGTTTACGTCCTGGCCGTCCGATCGGATGCGAGCGCCCACCCTTTCGAGGCAAAGCCCGTGGAACCGGCCCGCAACGATGCCATCGACTGCTGACCCCAACCGTTCCTTTGGACTGAGCAGAAGCGAGTCCACTCAGCCGCACGCCCCGAACGGTCTTGGGCGTACTGGTCCCCGGCGTACTCGACCCCGGGGCGGCGACACGGATCGTGTCCGTGGTCCGGGCCCGACGGAGCCAACATCGAGCAGCAACCGTACGCGTCACTGACGCGGCAGCAGTGGCAGATCATCGCCGTCTGACGATCCCGACCGGCGACGCCCGTCGTCGGTCGGCTTTCGTCGAGCCCCATCGCGGCGCCACAAAGAAGGGAATGGGGGCCGGTTCTGCGAACCTCGCGGTTGTCCGGGCCGCTTCCTCACCCCCGATGGTCCGGATGCTTTGACAGGGACATCGTGCCGCCGCCGGCCTCGCCGGTCTCGATTGTGCCGGCCGGCGAACCTCCCGCCGGCGTCTCGTACGAGTCCGCCCGTTACTCCCTCGGGCAGCTCCGACCCCACGGGCCGGAGCTGCCCGAACGAACCGGCACATCTACCACACCGCTCGCGTGGCAATGGCCACTTCCCGCGTCCATCAGGCGACATGACCGTGGCCGACAGGAATCCGCTTCGCCCACCAGGCCTCGTATCGGCGTGGATTCGACAACCTCGGCTCCTCCGTTCCCAGCCTGCTCCAAAGGATGTCGGGTATCGGGAGAAGTGGCGGCTGGACGCCCTGGATGACCTGGCCGGGATGACAACTGGTGCCGCCAGTCGTGGTGACCGGTGCCGGCTACGGCCAGAATTCCGACTTCCGCACCGACCTGGCCGAGCGGGGACACGCGTACGTAATCGGCATCCGCGGCGATATCACGTCCAGCCGCACGAGGCGCACCCGCCGCACCCGCCTGGTCCGGCACCGGCCGCCCGCCGGTGCCCCGTTACCGGCAGCCGCCTGGTGCCGGTGGCGGACCTGGCAGCGGCCGCCGGACGGGAAGGCCTTCAGGGAGGTGACCTGGCGGGAAAGCTCCCGGGCCCCGATGACCTCGCGCTTCCTCGCGATGCGGTCCGGCCGGCCGGCCGGGGCGCGCCCGCGTCGGCTGGCACAGGCAGCCGCGGTGGCCGAGCGCGGCCGGTGGGACGGCGTCCTGCCCCGGGTGCGACTGCCTGCCGAAGGCCCGACGGCCAGGACGGACCGATCCGCTTCTGGCTGTCCGACCTGCCCGGCGAGGCCCCGATCCCGGAGCTGGTCCGGCTGGCAAAGATCCGTGGCGCATCGAGCACCACTACGGCGAACTCAAGCACGGCCCGGGCCTGGGCCCTTCGAAGGCCGCTCCTTCAACGGCTGGCACCACGCCAGATCCTCGACGTCCTCCAGGAGCTGCTGACCTACTACTTCCGACGCCTGCGTATCGGCTCCCACCCATTGGCTGGGCTGGTGGCGCCCGCCCGTCACTTTCGCGCTGTCGTCCCGACGGGGAGGGGTTCGCCCGAACGCAGGTGTTCCCTCAGCCACAGCTCGGTGTTGCTCACGTGGAGCAGTGCGGCGGCCTGGCTGAGGGCGGCGTCACGGGTGGACAGGGCGTTGAAGATCGCCTCGTGCTCGGCGAGGGTGCGGCCCCCGGCCTTGTCGTCGACCAGACCGCGCCAGATGCGGGCGCGCAGGGTGCGGCCGGAGATCCCTTCCAGGAGGGTGAGGAGGGTCTCGTTGCCCGTGGCCGAGACGACGGCGCGGTGGAAGGCGGCGTCGTGGGCGTTGAGTTGTTCCACGTCGTCGCGGGCGTCGCGCATGGCATCCAAGTGCCGCTTCACTTCGGCCAGTTGGGTGTCGGAGATCCGGGTGGCGGCAAGGGCCGTGGCCATCGGTTCGAGGAGCCGCCGTACCTCCATGAGGTCCTGCAGGGCGACCGAGTCGCCCTGCAGCAGCTCCACCGCGCCGCCGAGACCTTCCAGGAGCAGGCTCGGCTGCAGGCTGGTGACATAGGTGCCGTCGCCTCGTCGGACCTCCAGAACCCGCGCGACGGCCAGTGCCTTGACCGCTTCCCGGGCGAGGTTGCGGGACAGTCCCAGCTGGGCGGCCAGGTCCGGCTCCGGCGGTAGCTTCGAGCCCGGAGGCAGCGCACCGGTCCGGATCAGCTCACGAATCTGCTCGATGGCCTTGTCCGTCAGAGACATCGCGCATCCCTCCCCCCACCGTGCCCCGCGGGCACGTCCGATCTGATGAGTCCCCGGGCGCGAAGATCGTCCCAGAGACCGTCGGGGACATGCTGATCATGGAGTTCCACGTTCCGTTCGACCTGCTCCGCAGTCCGCATACCGAGGGTAACGTTGATGATACTGGGGTGGGTGTGCGGGAAGGCGATCGCTGCGGCGGGCAGGGTGGTGCCGTGCGCCTCGCAGATCTGGGCAAGCCATCCAAACCCTGGAACAGTCCGAGGGCGTCACCGTCTTCATCGAAGTCGGCCCCGACGCCGTCCTCAGCACCCTCGCCAATGAGGCCCTGGGCGACGGCGGCACGGCGGTGGCCACGTTGCGCAGGGACCGCGACGAGGTCCGCAGCCTGTTCTCCGCCCTCGCCACGGTCGACGTCCGCGGACACGCCGTCGACTGGTCCCGGGTGCACGGCGGGCGAGTTCCGTCGCGGGTTGCGCTGCCGACGTACGCCTTCCAGCGAAGCCACCACTGGATCGGCGGGCAGCCCTCCGACCACGCCCCGGCGGAGGTGACCCCGCACACGCCCGTCGCCGAGGCGGTGCCGCGCGGCGAACTCGGGACGCGGCCGGCCGGGCTGCCGGAGGTCGACCGGACGCGTGCCGTCACCGACCTGGTGACCGCGCACATCGCCTCGGTACTCGGGTTCGGGGAGGACCACGCCGTCGACCGGCGGCTGCCTTTCAAGGAACTCGGCTTCGACTCGCTGATGTCGGTGGAGCTGCGCGACCGCCTGGGTGCGGCCACCGGTCTGCGCCTGCCCAGCGGTCTGCTCTTCGACCACCCGACGCCCGCCGCGCTGATCTCGTACGTCGCGTCAGAGTTGCTCGGCGCGCGCAGCGACGACGGGCTGCCCGTGCCCGCCGGGTCCCGGGAGGACGAGCCCATCGCCGTCGTCGGCATGGCCTGCCGCTACCCGGGCGGTGTGACCTCGCCCGAGGACCTGTGGCGGCTGCTCGCCGAGGGACGTGACGCGATCTCCGGCTTTCCCACCGACCGTGGCTGGGACGAGGAGCTGTACGACCAGGACCCCGAGCACTCCGGCAAGAGCTCGGTGCGCGAGGGCGGGTTCCTGCACGACGCGGCGCTGTTCGACGCGGATTTCTTCGGGATCTCGCCGCGCGAGGCGCTCGCCATGGACCCGCAGCAGCGGCTGCTGCTGGAAACCGCCTGGGAGGCGGTGGAACGGACGGGCATCGACCCCACCAGTCTGAGCGGCAGCCGTACGGGCGTCTTCGTCGGGGCGACCGCGCTCGACTACGGCCCGCGGCTGCACGAGGCGCCTCCGAGTGTGGAGGGCCATCTGCTCACCGGTAGCACCAGCAGCGTCATGTCCGGACGCATCGCCTACCAGTTGGGCCTCATCGGGCCCGCCGTCACCGTGGACACCGCCTGCTCGTCGTCGCTGGTGGCGCTGCACCTGGCTATCAGGTCGCTGCGGCAGGGCGAGTCGACCCTAGCGCTGGCCGGCGGGGTCACCGTGATGTCGACACCGGGCATGTTCGTGGAGTTCTCCCGGCAGCGCGGCCTGGCGGCGGACGGCCGCAGCAAGTCCTTCTCCGCCGACGCGGACGGCACGTCCTGGGGTGAGGGTGTGGGGCTGCTGCTGGTGGAGAAGCTGTCCGACGCGATCCGCAACGGCCACCCGGTGCTCGCCGTACTGCGCGGCTCGGCGGTCAACCAGGACGGCGCCTCCAACGGTCTGACCGCGCCCAACGGTCTGTCTCAGCAGCGTGTGATCCGCCAGGCACTGGCCGACGCGCGCCTCACCGCGGCCGACGTGGACGCGGTCGAGGCGCACGGCACCGGCACGCGGCTGGGAGACCCGATCGAGGCCGAGGCGATCCTGGCCACGTACGGCAGTGCCCGCGACGGCCGCGACCCGGTGTTCCTCGGTTCGCTCAAGTCGAACATCGGCCATGCCCAGGCCGCCGCCGGCGTGGGCGGCGTCATCAAGATGATCGAGGCGATGCGCCACGGAGTCCTGCCCAAGACCCTCCACGTGAGCACGCCCACGCCGCACGTCGAGTGGAGCGCGGGCGCAGTGGAGCTGCTCACCGAGGCCCGCCCCTGGCCCCGGTCGGACCGCCCGCGCCGGGCCGCTGTCTCCTCCTTCGGCATCAGCGGCACCAATGCCCATGTGATCGTCGAAGAGGGCGAGCAGGCGCCCGCGGACGTACCGAAGCGCCGGGCCGGGGACGCGGAGGGTTCCGCGCCGGTGGTGGGGGTGTCGTTGGTGCCCTGGCTGGTCTCCATGCAAGACGAACCGCTGGAAGTTGCTGGCACCCGAGAGAATGTGAACCTCGGTCGAATTCGTACCCGTGTTGCTCTTCTTCACCTCTATGAGATCCGGGCGGCCGTCCCGGTCCCAGTCAGCGACCAGGCTCGCGAAGGTGGCGTCGGTCTGGTGGAGGGCCGTTCCTGTCTGGAGGATGAAACCGCTGAACGGGGTGGCGCGCACGCTCGGGTCGTCAGCGGAGCCGCGGTCGGCGGCGGTCGCGGAGCTGGAGAAAGCGAGGATCACGCCCAGTAATGCGGGGGCGACGGTGCCAATGGCTCTGGTGATGCGCATAGAAACGTCTCCCTGCCTCATGCCCTCGAGAGGCTCCCGAGGGCCGGAATGATGCTAGGTGCGCGTGTTGTTCGCTGGGTGCCCGGACGTGGGCTATAGGCCGGAAAGCACGGCGGAGGGGCCGATTCCGGTCGAGGAGAGCCTGGGTAGGCGAGGTGAAGGCGGCCCTGCGGCGGGTTGGAGGCTTGACCAACGACCCGCACGCCGCCATGACAGCCGGACTCGGTGAGCGGCCACGGGGATCTTCGGGTCGGAGCCCCAGGATGAAGTCGGCGCGCGCCCCCGGGAGTCGACCTGGTGCGGAGCAGGCACCCGCTGTCACCGGGCCGCCGTACCGTCAAGACGGACCGGCACGGGGATCGGAGCGCGCCGGTCCACCGCCGAACGATCAGGAAGACACCTTGAACGCGAGTGTCCGGGGCGGGGATCGTACGAATCGGTGCCGATCGTGTGGGCGGGCAGGCCGGGCGGGAACCGGTTCCGGTGTGGCCGGCGTGTATGGGTGCGGGTCACGCGTTGCTCAAGGGACGCGTTGTTCCGCCGGGGCGTCCCCGGAGGGGGCGCCGTAATTCAGGACGTACGGGGGAGAGTTATGAGGAAGAAGCGTATGGCCGGCGGCGTGGTGGTGTCGTCGTTCCTGCTCGCGGGCGCCGGGATCGCTGTGGCCGGGGCGCCGGCGAGCGCTGTCACCAAGGGCGTGGGGACGTCGGCGCGGGCGGCGGCGGAGTTCTGCGGGAGCGTCGCGGGGATCTACGGGGTCTCGGGTGAGCTGGACTACAAGGGAAAGCACGCCGAGTTGTGGACCGAGCGGATTAAGGACAACAAGGCCCGCGCCTATGCCAAGGACATCGTGAAGGGTGACCGGGTCGAGGTCCATCGCAGCGACAAGAAGTTCAAGATGAGCAGCAAACCGCAGCATCCCGCCACGGTGGGCGGTTACGACAGTTGCGGGGACACAGCGAACGCCTACGAGGCAAACGTCGAGGACCAGCTGGCGACGCGTGCTGTGCGGCTGCAGACCGGCGACGGCTACAGCTACGCCGTGCGTACCTGTCTCTTCCCGAAGAGCGGGGGCAAGAGCTGCACGAAGTGGTACGTCGACCACAAATGATCGTGCCGCGGGGTACGGACACCACAGCCGCCGCTGGGCGTGTCCGGCTTCCCGCGTCACCGACCGGGGCCCGGTAGGTGACGCCGGCGTCCGTACAGGGACCCTTGCGCGACGGCCGCGAAGCGGCTGACCAAGGCGAGGGCCCGCAAGCTCATCACCGCCCTGGTCGGCCACGATTAGTCCTGCCCGCTGCCGTCGTCGTCCTCGTCCAGCTCTGGCGCGTCCGGGTCACGCAGCGGGCGCAGGGCGCCGGCGGCCGGGGTGGAGGCAGTGAAGCTGTAGCGGCCCAGCACATTGAGATTCCGGTGCTTGAGCGGGGACAGCCGGGCCACGTCCTCGTCGCGGATCTCGTGCCCCTCGGCGCACAGTTGGGCGACTGCGGCATCGATAGGTCTTCGAGGCGATGATCACGGGCTGGCGCAACCAGCAGCTAGTAGTGCTTCGTTAGGTTGTGGGCTGTCTGCGGCTGCTCCGAGGGCTGGGCAGGGGGTGTCCGCAGGTGGTGCAGGCCGTCGACGAGGCGTCCATGGAGATCGCGGCGGGTGAGTTCGTCACCTTCCTCGGCTCCTCCGGGTCGGGCAAGACCACGACGTTGATGATGATCGCCGGGTTCTGCGAACCGGACTCCGGGACCATCACCGTCGGGGACCGTGATGTGACGCGGCTGGCGCCGCAGAAACGAAACCTCGGCTTCGTCTTCCAGCAGTACCTGCTCTTCCCGCATATGACCGTGAGCGAGAACGTCGCTTTCCCGCTCACCCTGCGCGGGGTGGCGAAGGACGAGATCCGCCGCCGGGTGGGGGAGACGCTGGAGATCGCGGGCCTGTCCGGGTTCGGCGGCCGCAAGCCGCGCGAGCTGTCCGGTGGTCAGCAGCAGCGCGTCGCTCTGTGCCGGGCGCTGGTCTACCGCCCGCCGGTCATCCTCATGGACGAACCGCTGGGCGCCCTGGACAAGAAGCTGCGTGACCAGCTCCAGGTCGAGATCAAGTCCATCCAGCAGGAACTGGGCCTGACCGTCATCTATGTGACGCACGATCAGGAAGAAGCACTGGTCATGTCGGACCGTATCGCGGTGATGCGCAACGGTCTGATCGAGCAGTTCGACACCCCCCGTGAGCTGTTCGAACGGCCGAAGACGCCGTTCGTGGCGGACTTCCTCGGCGCGGCGAACTTCCTGCCCGGCCGCATCGAGAAGCAGGACGGCGAGCACACCCTGGTCCGCCTGGATGCCAGTGGCGGCCTGATCAAGGCGCGCCGCCACGATCTGGCTCCCGGCACGCAGGTGAAGGTGGCTGTGCAGCCGGGCCGGCTGCGCGCCTCGGCCGCCGATGACGGGTTCTGTACGGGCACGGTGGAGACCGCCACCTACGTCGGCACCCTGGTCCGCGCCGGCGTACGCATCGACGGCAAGGACGCGCCGCTGGTGCGTCTGGAGGTACCGGCCGGCCGGGGCCCGGTTGCCGGGGAGCGGGTCGGGATCACCGCCGACCCCGAGGACGTCAACCTCTTCGCCGACGAACAGGCGGGGTGAGCCATGGCAGCCACCCTCACCGCCGGGGCTCCCGCACGCCCGCGCAAGCTCCTCGCCTCACGCAAGACCCGCCTCGGCATCCTCTACGCGCTGCCGGTCGTGGTCTATCTGCTGGTGCTGTTCGTCTACCCGATCTTCAGCACCCTGCTCCTCAGCCTGAAGGACGCCGACGGCTCCTTCACCCTGCACTGGTACGCCGACGCCCTCACCGGCGTCAACCTCTCCGTCCTGATCACCACGCTGCGGATCTCCGCCGAAACAGCCGTCCTCAGCCTGGTCTTCGGGTTCATCCTGGCCCAGGCGATCACCCGGCTCAAGCCCATCCTGGCCGGCCTGGCCATGCTGATCGTCGTCGTCCCGCACTTCATCAGCGCCCTGGTACGCACCTACGGCTGGATCATCATGCTCGGCGACAAGGGCATGGTGAACGAGACCCTCACCTGGGCACCGGGCGCCCCGTACCAGCTGCTCTACAACGAGCTCGGTGTCGTCATCGGCACCACCTCCATGATGCTCCCCTACACCGTGCTGCTGCTGTACGGGGTGATGCGCGGGGTGGACCGCCGCCTGCTGGCGGCCGCGTCCAGCATGGGCGCCGGCCGGGTGACCATCTTCCGCCGCGTCTACCTGCCGCTGGTCGCCCCCGGTCTGGCCAGCGCCGGACTGCTCAGCTTCATCCTCTCCCTGGGCTACTACATCACCCCCGCCCTGATGGGCGGACCCAACCAGACGATGATCGCCACCCTCATCAACCAGCAGGTGACGAAGGAAAACCAGTGGAACGGGGCGGCCGCGCAGGGCGTCATCCTGCTGCTGCTCACCTTCGCCGGGACGTGCGTCTGCTCACCGAGGCACGCGCATGGCCCACGGAGGAGGGACGGCCGCGCCGCGCCGCCGTCTCCGCCTTCGGCGTCTCCGGCACGAACGCGCACGTCGTCCTGGAGCAGCCCGTACAGCCCGTACAGCCCGTACAACCCATACAGCCCGCACAGTCCGTACAGCCCGTACCCGACGAGGCTGTCGCCACGACCGCCGGCCCGTCCATGTCGCCGTTCGTGCCCTGGGTCGTGTCGGCGCGCAGCCGCGCCGCGCTGCGGGCACAGGCCGGGCGACTGGCGCGGTTCGTTGCCGAGGGGCCCTCGCTGTCACCGGACGAGGTGGGCGCGTCGCTGGTGCGTGCGCGGTCGGTGTTCGAGCACCGTGCCGTCGTGTGGGGTGCCGACAGGGACGAGCTTCTGCGTGCCCTGGAGTCGGTGGCGGCCGATGCGCCGACCGCCGGTGCCGTGACCGGCGACGTGGGCGAAGGAGGCCGTACGGGCTTCCTGTTCGCGGGCCAGGGATCGCAACGGCTCGGCATGGGCGGGGAGTTGTATGACACGTACTCGGTCTTCGCGGACGCCTTCGACGCGGTCTGCGCGCACCTGGACGCCGAACTGTCCCATCCCCTGCGGGAGGTGGTGTTCGGAGACGACGCCGACCTGTTGAACCGAACGGAGTTCGCGCAGCCCGCTCTCTTCGCGCTTGAGGTGGCGCTGTTCCGGTTGCTGGAGTCGTGGGGGGTTCGGCCTGATGTGCTGGCCGGGCATTCGATCGGTGAGATCGCGGCGGCGCATGTGGCGGGGGTGTGGTCGCTGGCCGACGCGTGCCGTCTGGTGGCGGCGCGTGGCCGGTTGATGCAGGCGCTGCCCGAGGGCGGTGCGATGGTCGCGGTGCAGGCGGCGGAGGACGAGGTACTGCCCCTGCTGAACGACCAGGTCGGTATCGCCGCCGTCAACGGACCGCGGGCCGTTGTGGTCTCCGGCACCGCCGACGCGGTCGACGAGATCGCGGCGCACTTCCGCGCCCAGGACCGTAAGGTCACCGCGCTGCGGGTGAGCCATGCCTTCCACTCGCCGCTGATGGAGCCGATGCTCGCCGACTTCCGGGCCGTCGCGGAAGAACTCTCCTACGAGCGGGCCGAGCTGCCCGTCGTCTCCACGGTGACCGGCACCCTAGTCTCCGACGAGCTGACCTCCCCGGACTACTGGGTGGACCACGTACGGCAGACCGTGCGCTACGCCGACGCCGTCCGCACCCTCGCCGAGCAGACCGTCACCCGCTTCCTCGAACTGGGCCCCGACGGCACCCTCACCGCCCTCGCCCAGGGCTGTGTCGAGGACGAAGGCCGGCTGTTCGCTGCTGTGCTGCGCAAGGACCGGCCGGAGCCCGGGTCGGCGATCGACGCCGTCGCTGCGGCCTTCACCCGAGGGGCCGACACGGACTGGTCGAGCTTCTTCCCGGCCGCCGCGCCGCTCGTGGAGCTGCCTACGTACGCCTTCCAGCAGGAGCGCTACTGGCCGACCATCACACGTACGCAAGCGGCGGCCCCGGCCTCCGGCGGCGAGATCGACGCCCGCTTCTGGGAGGCGGTCGAGCGCGAGGACCTGGAGGTCCTGGCCGGGGAGTTGGAGGTGGGAGAGGAGGTCGTGGGCGCGGTACTGCCGGCCCTGACGTCCTGGCGGCGCCAGACCAAGGAGCAGGCCGCGGTGGACGGCCTGCGCTACCGGGTCCAGTGGCGTCCGCTCACCGAGGTCACAGGCTCTGCGGGCGTTCTCTCCGGGCGTTGGCTGGTGGTTGAGCCGGCTGGCGGTGCGGGTGGTGATGAGTGGGTCGAGTCGGTCGTCGGTGGTCTGGTGGCCCCCAGCCACAACGGCCGCTCGTCCGGCCGGTCCTGCCCATACGTCGCCAGCAGCGCCTGCGCCTCGATCGGGTCACCCAGCGTGGTCCCCGTACCGTGCGCCTCCACCGCGTCCACGTCGGCGGGTGAGAGCCCAGCACCGGCCAACGCCGCCCGGATCACCCGCTGTTGGGAGGGGCCGTTCGGCGCCGTAAGACCGTTGGAGGCGCCGTCCTGATTGACCGCGCTGCCGCGCACCACGGCCAGGATCTGGTGCCCGTTGCGCCGGGCGTCGGACAGCCGCTCCACCAGGAGCATGCCCACGCCCTCGGCCCACCCGGTGCCGTCGGCGGCCTCGGCGAAGGCCTTGCACCGCCCGTCGACCGCGAGCCCCCGCTGCCGCGAGAACTCCACGAACGCACCCGGCGTCGACATCACCGTCACACCACCGGCCAACGCCAGATCACACTCACCGTTCCGCAGCGCCTGCACCGCCAGATGCAGCGCCACCAGCGACGACGAACACGCCGTGTCCACCGTCACCGCCGGACCCTCAAGCCCCAGCGCGTACGACACCCGGCCGGAGACCACGGAGGTGGAGTTGCCGGTGAGCAGGTGGCCGCGTACGTCGTCGGGGACGTCGCCCAGCCCTGCGCCGTACTCCTGGTTGGCGCAGCCGACGAAGACACCGGCGCGACCGCCCCGGGCCGACTCCGGGTCGATGCCCGCGTGTTCGAAGGCCTCCCACGAGGTCTCCAGCAACAGCCGCTGCTGCGGGTCCATGGCGAGGGCCTCGCGCGGGGAGATCCCGAAGAACGCGGGGTCGAAGTCGCCCGCGTCGTGGACGAAGCCGCCCTCTCGGGCGTAACTGCCGTCCACGCGCGCGGAGTCCGGGTCGTAGAGCGCCTCGGCGTCCCAGCCACGGTCGGTGGGCCACTCGGTGATCGCGTCGGCGCCGGCGGCCAGCAGTTGCCAGTAGTCCTCGGGGGACCGGACGCCACCGGGGAACCGGCAGCTCATCCCGACGATCGCGATCGGCTCATCCCCGCGGGTCTCCAGCTCCTGGAGCCGCCGACGGGTCTCGGCGAGGTCGGCGGTGACCCACTTGAGGTAGTCCCGGAGCTTGTCTTCATTCGCCATTGGAACTTGCCCCATACGTTGGTAGCGGTAAGGAACGGTCGAACGGTCGGCCTGCTGCGACACGAGCGGTCAGGAGCGGCCGAGTTCCCGATTGATGAAGTCGAAGATCTCGTCGTCCGAGGCGGCGTCGAGCTGCTCGGAGACGGCGGCCTTGGGATCCCCCTCGGCTTGATCACCCAGCTCGGTCAGCATGCTGCGCAGTCGGGTCTTCGCGAGAGTCCTTGCGCCGTTCACTGGGGAAAGCCTTGAAATCGTGGCGGCCAGCCGGTCCAACTCGGCGAGCAGGACGGTCTCCGCGTCGGCCTCCTCGGCGCCGAACAGTTCCTCGTCGAGGAGGGCCGCCAGATGGCGGGGGGTCGGGTGGTCGAAGACCAGCGTGCTGGGCAGCCTCAGCCCCGTCTCGGCGGCGAGCCCGTTGCGCAGCTCCACGGCCGTCAACGAGTCCACACCGAGCTCCCGGAAGGCCTGCCCCGACCCCACGAGGCCGGCGTCTCCGTGCCCCAGCACGACGGCCGCACGCCCGCGCACGAGGTCCAGCAGTGCCTGCCGCCGCTCGCCCGCGGGCAGCCCGCCGAGCCGCTGCCGCAGCCCGTTCCCTTCCGGCTGCCCGGACGGTTCCGCGGCGGTGTCCAGGGCTGCGTGTGCTTCGGGGAGGTCGGTGAGCAGCGCGCTGGGGCGGCTGCTGGTGTACGCGGGCGTGAACCGTGCCCAGTCGACATCCGGACGCGCTGCTGCAGGCGGTCGCGAAGCAGGCCACGGCAGCGAGCCAGGGCAGAGTCTTGCGGTATCTCACTTCAGTCTCCTATGTACGGTCAGTCCGGTTCCTACTTGGGGGAGTTACCAGGGGGTGCCCGCGGCGCGGATGGTGTTGGTGCCGCAGTGCACCTCGCCGCCGCCGACGTGGTGGGTACGCCAGTCGTCCAGGTAGCGCACCCGCATGCCGGCCTTGGCGTACGCCCGGGTCACCGCCTCGGCGAGGATGTCCTTGCCACCGATGACCGGGCGCCACTGCTTGGGGGCGAGGTAGGTGGTGGGGGTCAGTACGACGCCGTTGACGGCCCGGGGGTGACCCGGTACGAGCCCGCCGGGGCGTTCCAGGTCTTCCCCTCGTGGGTGAAGGTGGGCTCGGTGACGGAGGTCGTCATCGGGCGCCAGGTGCCGTCCCCGTCGGTGATCGGGTCGGTGGAGGTCACCCAGTCGACGATCTTGCGCTCACCGGTCGTCGTCTTCTGCAACGCGGGTGTGGCGAGGTCGACGCCGGTGTCGAGGACACCGATGGTGATGCCGCGGCCGTCCGCCTTCGGGTTCTTCTTCACGAAGTCGACGGCGCCCGTCTCGAAGGACGGGTTGTACGGGTTCTTCGCGGGGGTGTTCTTGCCCGGGCCGGGGTAAGTGGACGCGGAGGCGCTCGACTTGCCCTTCTCGAGACTCGGCTCCTCCAGGGGTATCTCGTCCCGCAGGTCGATGGCTCGCACGGAGGACAGCTTCGCGGCGGCGGCGATGGCCGACTCCGCCTTGCCGGTCGGAACGGTGGCCCGTACGTACCCGAGCTTGTCGTACGTACGACCCACGGAGCCGCCCTTGACCGCGTCGAGCTCCCGCGCGACCTGCTCGGTCTGTCCCGGCGCCGTGGCGATCATCATCGTGACGTTCTTCTGGCGGTGCGCCTTGGCCTGCGCGAGGAGTTCTGCGTCGTCCGAACCAAGCTTTTCGTGGGCGGACTTGACGCCGGGGTCGGCCGCGGTGGCGGTGGGGCCGTCCGTGGCGAAGGCTGCGGGTATGGGGCCGGTCGCGGCGAGCGCGGCGACGAGACCGGCGGCCACGGCGATACGGGCGACGCGTCTCGCGCCCGGTATCGGGGCCGGGTGGGGGGTGGGGGGCATGCGTGATCCTTGGTGCGGAAGGAACGAAGACATGGGCGGTGGGAACGAACACGTTCGACCACCGCGGTCCGGGACATGCGCGCGGATGATCGCCAGTCTTGCAGAAGAAACCTACTTTGTTGAGAGTTCACGAATCGAGGCCGCGACCTGACACAAATTTTCCACACACGCCGTCAGGGCGAGTCTCCAAGAGCGGGGCCCCGCCGCGCAGTTGAAGAACACACGGATGAGCAGCGGCACCACCACTGATTTCGCCCAGTCCGAGCCCGAGCTGATGATCCGCGTCGGCCGGGGCGGCGAGAAGGACGGTGCTTCCTCCACTGACGGCGGCCGCATCTTCACCACACGTGGGGCGCCATCGGCGGCGTCGGCGTCATCACCGGCGACCTCGACCTCTATGGCCGCGTCTACGTCGGCACCAGCGGACGCTACCTCCAGTACGGCGACCTGTCCTGACCCCGCCGCGGGGGCCAAGTGCACGACCATTGCCTGGTGGCGGTCGCCCACATACGACTGACGAACCCCGCATCCCGCACGTACTACGACAATTGCCGGCCCCCTGGAAAGACCTACGCCCCCGGATAGGCCCCCCGATGTCGTCGCGGAGGCTTGGCGCCATGGGTGTGGATCTGAACCTGCTGGTGCCCTTGGACGCCCTGCTGCAGGAGCGCAGTCGATCTGTACCGGTCAGGAGGAGTCCCGGGGCGATGGCATCGCCACCATCGAGGCGATCCGTGAGCTCAAGCGCCGTCACCCGGATGTCCAGACCACCCTGGGGCTGTCGAACATCTCCTTCGGCCTGAACCCGGCCGCCCGTATCCTGCTGAACTCCGTGTTCCTGGACGAGTGTGTGAAGGCGGGTCTGGACTCGGCGATCGTGCACGCCTCGAAGATCCTGCCGATCGCCCGGTTCGACGAGGAGCAGGTGCAGACGGCACTGGACCTGATCTACGACCGCCGCAGTGAGGGCTATGACCCGTTGCAGAAGCTGATGGCGCTGTTCGAGGGGGCTACGGCCAAGTCGCTGAAGGCGGGCAAGGCCGAGGAGTTGGCCGCGCTGCCGCTGGAGGAGCGTCTGGGGCGGCGCATCATCGACGGCGAGCGCAACGGCCTCGAGCAGGACCTGGACGAGGCCCTCCGGACCCGCCCCGCCCTGGACATCGTCAACGAGACGCTGTTGGACGGTATGAAGGTCGTGGGTGAGCTGTTCGGTTCCGGGCAGATGCAATTGCCGTTCGTGCTGCAGTCGGCTGAGGTGATGAAGGCCGCGGTTGCTTATCTCGAACCGCACATGGAGAAGTCGGACGCGGAGGGCAAGGGCACCATCGTCCTGGCGACCGTGCGCGGTGATGTGCATGACATCGGCAAGAACCTGGTCGACATCATTCTGTCCAACAACGGCTACAACGTGGTCAACCTGGGTATCAAGCAGCCGGTTTCCGCGATCCTGGAGGCTGCCGCCGAGCACCGGGCCGATGTCATCGGCATGTCCGGGCTGCTGGTGAAGTCCACGGTGATCATGAAGGAGAACCTGGAGGAGCTCAACCAGCGGGGTCTGGCCGCGGACTATCCGGTCATCCTCGGCGGCGCCGCGCTGACCCGGGCCTATGTCGAGCAGGACCTGCACGAGATCTACCAGGGCGAGGTCCGCTACGCCCGCGACGCCTTCGAGGGCCTGCGCCTGATGGACGCCCTCATCGGCGTCAAGCGCGGTGTGCCCGGCGCGAAGCTGCCCGACCTGAAGCAGCGCAGGGTGCGCCCCACCGCCGCGCAGACCATGGTCGAGGAACGGCCCGAGGAAGGCCACGTCCGCTCCGACGTCACCACCGACAACCCCATCCCCACCCCGCCGTTCTGGGACACCCGCGTCATCAAGGGCATCCAGCTCAAGGAGTACGCGACCTGGTTGGACGAGGGTGCGCTGTTCAAGGGCCAGTGGGGTCTCAAGCAGGCCCGCACCGGCGACGGACCGACCTACGAGGAACTGGTGGAGACCGAGGGCCGGCCCCGGCTGCGCGGCCTGCTGGACAAGCTGCAGACCGAGAACCTCCTCGAAGCGGCCGTGGTCTACGGCTACTTCCCGTGCGTGTCCAAGGACGACGACCTGATCATCCTGGACGACGCCGGCAACGAGCGTACGCGCTTCTCCTTCCCTCGCCAGCGCCGTGGCCGCCGGTTGTGTCTGGCGGACTTCTTCCGCTCGGAGGAGTCCGGCGAGACCGACGTGGTCGGCCTCCAGGTCGTCACCGTCGGCTCCCGGATCGGCGAGGAGACCGCCAAGCTCTTCGAGTCCAACTCCTACCGCGACTACCTCGAACTGCACGGTCTGTCCGTGCAGTTGGCCGAGGCACTCGCCGAGTACTGGCACGCACGCGTACGCGCGGAACTCGGCTTCGCCGGCGAAGACCCGGCCGCGATCGAGGACATGTTCGACCTCAAGTACCGCGGCGCTCGCTTCTCCCTCGGCTACGGCGCCTGCCCCGACCTGGAGGACCGCGCCAAGATCGCAACCAGTGCGCCACGAGGCGCTTTGACACATCCCCGCCGCAGGCGGGACAGACTCGAAGGGAGGTCTGCTGGGTCCGATGGCTTACCTGGATCCGAAAGGTGAAGGGGACCACAGCATGCCAGGAAACCAGCGGCCGGGCCCAGGTGCCTGGGACGGTGCGCCGGGGGACCCGCGCGGTATGGCGAAAGCTTGACTGCCTGAACCCCAATCTCCAGCGGCAGCAATTTACTGCGACCGGAACGGCACCTGAAACCGGTGCCCGTCGTGACCGGGGACGTACTGGTTCGCCCTGGTCAACCTTCGCGGCGGGAGCGATGCCCAACGAGGGCATTGAAGGAGATGAGTGGGGCGCCTGGGCCGCGCTGATCGTGTGTCAGAGACGAACGTGGGATCACCGTCCCAGTACGGCTGGCGGTGACGGAGTGCCCGTAGTAGTCGCCGGAGTCACGCCCGGCCGGGGAGAGCGGGAAAGCCGCTCGCAGGGCGAAGGGGCACAGGTGGTACGGACACCGGCGACACCGGGGAGGTATGCGAAATGCAGAGCGCTGACACAGTGCTCGGTGTCCTGAGCGACAGGGGCAGACGCGGTCTGTCTCTGGAACGGTTGTATCGGCAGCTGTTCAGCGAACAGCTGTTCCTGATGGCCTACGGGCGCATCTACGCCAACGGCGGAGCGATGACGTCCGGGGTCGACGGGGAGACACCCGACGGGATGAGCCTGGGGAGAATCCGGGAGATCATCGGCCTGTTGAAGGCTGAGCGTTACCGGTTCTCCCCGGTCCGGAGGGTGCACATCCCGAAGAAGAATGGAAGTCTGCGGCCCCTGGGGCTGCCGACCTGGTCGGACAAACTGGTCGGGGAGGTGGTGCGTCTCCTGCTGGAGGCGTACTACGAACCGCAGTTCTCGTCCAGGTCGCACGGTTTCCGCCCCGGCCGGGGCTGCCACACCGCGCTCGACGAGATCGCTTCGACATGGACGGGCACCACCTGGTTCATCGAAGGCGACATCGCCGACTGCTTCGGCAGTCTCGACCACGAGGTCATGCTCGCGATCCTGGCCGAACGCATCCATGACGGACGCTTCCTGGCCCTGGTCTCGGACATGCTGCGGGCGGGATATATGGAGGACTGGATCTGGCACGCTACCTACTCCGGTGCACCACAAGGAGGAGTGGTCTCGCCGATCCTGTCCAACATCTACCTCGACCGTCTCGACAGGTTTGTGGAAGAGGAACTGGCACCGGCCTTCACCCGGGGTGCCACGCGCCGCGGAAACCGGGAGCACGTGAACGTCACTGCGACGATCGGTTACTGGAGACGCAGAGGCGACCGCGCCAAGGTGCGGTCGCTGCGCAAGATCCAGCAGTCGATTCCGAGCATCGATGTGAACGACCCCGGCTACCGGCGGCTGAGGTATGTCCGATACGCCGACGATCACCTGCTGGGGTTCGTCGGTCCGAAGGCCGAAGCCGAAGAGATCAAGGACAAGCTCGCCGTGTTCCTGCACGACGAGTTGAAACTCCGGCTCTCCGCCGAGAAAACCTTGATCACACACGCCCGCACCCACAAGGCGCGGTTCCTCGGCTACGACATCTGGACCAAGCACAACGACACCTGGCGGACGAAGGGACGACGAGTCCTCAACGGATCCATCGCCCTCGGCATCCCGCCGGAGACCGTCAACACCAGATGCCGGGCCTACCAGCGCGGACAGGGCAAACCTCTGATCCGCAACGACCTGATCCGCACCAGCGACCACAACATCGTCGCCACGTTCGGGATGGAATCCGGTGGTGCTGCGGCTGGCCGAGGCGGTGGACGCCGATGCGTTGCAGGTGGCCCTGGATGACGTGGTGGCGCGGCACGAGACTCTGCGCACGGTGTTTCCCGAGGCGGGTGGCGAGCCGTACCAGCTGGTGCTGCCGGAGGCCCCGGCTCTTGTGCCCCTCGACCGTGTCGAGTGTGACGAGAGCGGTGCGCGGGTGCGGATCGCCGAGCTGTCTGCCCGTCCTTTCGACCTGGACAGCGAACTCCCTCTGCGCGCCGCTCTCTTCACCCTCGCGCCGGACGATCACCTGCTCGTCCTGGTCCTGCACCACATCGCCGGAGACGGCTGGTCCATGCGACCTCTGGCGCACGACCTCACCACTGCCTACGAGGCCCGCGGGTGTGGGGAGGTGCCGGAGTGGTCGCCGCTGCCGGTGCAGTACGCGGACTTTGCGTTGTGGCAGCACCGGAATCTCGGTGACCCGGAGATCCCCGGGAGTCCTCTGCATCAGCAGCTTGTTCACTGGATGGCCGAACTGGCGGATCTGCCGGAGGAGATCGCCCTTCCCGCCGACCACACCCGGCCTGTCCACCCCACCCACCGGGCCCGTACCCACACCACCCGCACCGGGGTCACCGTGCATCGGGACCTGGTGGCTCATGCCCGTGCGCACGGGGCCACTCTGTTCCATTCCGTGCACGCGGCTCTGGCGGTGTTGCTGACGCGCAACGGTGCCGGTACGGATGTGCCGATCGGCACGCCGACCGCGGGCCGTGCGCATCGTGAGCTGGATCAGCTCGTCGGGTTCTTCGTCAACACGCTGGTGTTGCGTACGGACACCTCAGGCAATCCCACGCACACCGAGTTGCTCCGCCGTACCCGGGATGTCGGCCTGGCGGCCCTCTCCCACCAGGATCTGCCTTTCGAGCGTCTCGTCGAGGCCCTGAACCCCACCCGAACCCCCCACCGCCACCCCCTCTTCCAAACCATCCTCACGTTCAACAGCACCACCGAGGCGGAAGGCGAACCCACCACGATCGACGCCGAGTCGGAGAGTGCGGCCAAGTTCGACCTGTCCTTCACCGTCGCCGAGCACCACACCGCCGACGGTGGGCCCGGCGGGCTGACCGTGACGATCGAGTACGCCGCCGACCTCTTCGAGCCCGCCACCATCGCGCGGCTGGCCGAGCAGTTCCAGCGGATCCTGCGCAACGCCGCCGAACACCCCGACACCCCTCTCCTCGACATCGACCTGCTCACCGCGCAGGAGCGCAAGGCCCTGTTCACCGACTGGAACGGGCCGTCGCGCGCCCTCCCCGGCCGGACCCTGCCGGAGCTGTTCGCCGCCCAGGTGGCCCGCACCCCCGACGCCACCGCTGTCATCTGCGAGACCGGCGCGCTCAGCTACGCCCAACTCGACGCCGCCGCCAACCAGTTGGCCCGCCACCTGGTGGCCCTCGGGGCGGGTCCCGAGCGTCTGGTCGCGCTGGCCGTGCCGCGCTCGGTGGAGACGCTGGTCGCCGTGCTGGCCGTGCTCAAGTCCGGTGCTGCGTATCTGCCGATCGACCTCACCCACCCCGGTGGACGGATCTCCTCCACTCTGGCCGACGCCCGTCCACTGTTTGTGCTCACCACCGTCGGGGCGGCCGCGCAGCTGCCGGTCACGGACACCCCGCACCTGCTGCTCGACGCGCCGGACACGGCTGCCGCGCTGGCCGCGCTGCCTGCCCATGACCTCACCGACGACAACCGTTGGGCGCCTCTGTCGCTGCGCACGCCCAGACCGGCCCCCAGGGGTTCACCGACGGGATGGTCGGCTCCGCGCTGCTGGCTCCGGAACTTACAGCCGGGATCGACCCAGCCATCACCGGGGTCGCCGTTGAAATTCGGACCCGACCGGGTCTGTGACACCGGGATGCCGTGACTCGTCCATCCACCCGGTTTGCGGCCCTTCGCGAGGAAGGTCGACGACTCAGCAGGGGCGAACTCGTCCTTCCACGCGCCGCTACGGAATGCGAGGGCCGCGCAAGAGGAGGACCCGGGTAGACCCTGCGGTGGTGTCTGAGTTCGTCGACGGCCTCAACCCGGTTCTCGCCGGTCTCCGGCTTCTGTGCGGCCTTAGAAGCCATCCGCTTACCGATCAAGTCGGCGCATGAAGGCAGGGCCTCGCGGTAGCTCGGGGGTGTCGAAGCCAACCCCGGACCGGTCGCCGACCTGATCGAAGAGGCGGCCGAGGCAAGCGCCTGACAGCGGGTGGCCACCATGGTCATCACTGTCATCCGACCGTGCAAGCGTCGGCCGGCGATCGTTCCCACCTGGCTCAGCCCGCGAGCCTTCTGCGGTACTCGCGCGGGCTGAACCCGTGGCGGTCCTTGAAGGCGCGGGTGAAGTGCGAGGCGTCCTTGAAGCCGACGGCGTAGGCGATGTCCGTGACACTGCGGCCCGCCCGGCCCGGGTCGGCGAGCAGCCCGGCGGCCCTGTCGATCCGCTGTTGCAGGATCCAGCGAGACGGTGAGGTGTCCTCGGCTCTGAAGATCGCGTGCAGGTAGCGGACGGAGATTCCCAGCGCCCGGGCGACCATGGCGGGCGACAGGTCGGGGTCGGCGATGTGGTCGATGATGTACCGGCGGGCGCGGTCCATATGGGCTGCTCTGGGTACACCGAGCCGGGCGCCTGAATCGGTTCGCTCGGACAGAGCTGTGGCCAGCAGCTCCAGCAGCGTGGCGCCGATCCGTGCCCCCGCGTCGGGAGACAGACCGGCGGAGTGGGCGGTCAGAGAGTGGAAGAAGGGCGCGAAGAGCGCGCCCACCCCGTGGTCGCCCGGCACCGTGGTCGCCATCGCGTCCCGCGCCAGCGGGCAGTGCGCGTCGAACAGCGGCCTGGGCACCTTCAGCACCAGCAGTTCGAACGGGTCGGCGCAGACGATACGGCAGGGCCGGGCACTGTCGTAGACGGTGAAGTCGCCTGGGCGCAAGACCGCGTCCCGCGCCTGCTGGGAGACCGTCACACAGCCCTGGACGGCCAGGTTGACCAGGAGGTCGTCCTCGCCCGATCTCCGGATCAGCGTCGGGGACCGGAACACCGTGTGGGGGTCGGAGACCACCCTCGCGACGCCCAGGTCTCCGAGCGTCTGGGCCGTGACCCTGCCCCGGAACCCGGCGGACGTGGGCTGCGGCACGTCCATCTCGTACTGGACGAACGTCGTGCAGACCACCTCACGCCAGTAGTCGAGCCGAGCTCGGCCTTCGAGTGGCGCCGTGGAGAAGTCGAGCGTCATACCGGTGCCACCTCACTGCGCACCTTCCGGGGACCCGGTCGTGGGTGCGCTCAGGTTCAAGTAACCGTGCGGCCTCAGTCAAGCCCCCGCCGCAGGTCGGACCGTACGTTCGCACCCACAGACCCACCCAGGCAATGAGGCAAGGTGACATGACTACGTCCGAAGAGATCATGGCGCAGTACGTCGCGACCGAGGCGCGCGTGGACCGCATGCGGGACAAGTACGCCTTGGAGGAGGGTCGCCCCGTCCGCCGTGCCGTTACCGCTGACATCCAGGCACTTGCCCAACGCCTTGACCGTCGACCCCGGCGTCACCGTCCACTGCTGCCGCGCCGAGCCCGTACACGACGAGATCTGCACCGCCGTCCCATCCGCCGAGCTGCCGTTACGGACATCCAGACACTTACCCGCGGGCCCCACGACCGGACCCGCGCCGGGGGTGGGCGGCGGGCTGCCGCCCAGCTCCTTGATCCGGACGTTGCGGAACGATACGTCGTCCCCCGTGCCGTGGTTCTGGATGCCGACGTGGCCGGCGAGCGAGCGGGCGGGGTCGGTGTTGGTGAAGTCATTGATCTTCACGCCATTGAGCCAGACCTGGAGCCGCTCGCCCTCCACCAGCAACTCGAAGGTGTTCCACTCGCCCGGTGGGTTGAGCGCCGTGTCCCGGGCAGCCGTGTCCGGGGCCTTGACGGCGTAGATCGAGCCGGTCGTGCGGTCGGGCGCGTCGGTGGCGTCGATCTGGACCTCGTAGCCGTTGTTCAGTGCCGACTGCGGGTCGTTCGTCGGTGGGAAGCCCACGATCACACCGGAGTTGTCGTCGCCGGGCATCTTCCAGTCCAGCTTCAGCGAGTAGTTGGTGAACTGCCGGGCGCTGTACCAGAGCATGCCCATGCCGCCGTACGAGGCGAGGGTGGCGTCCGAGTTGGTGAAGCCGCCTGGGCCGGCCTGCGACCAGCCGGTGGTCGAGCCGTTGTAGAGGGTCGTATAGCCGGTCTCGGGCCGGCAGTCGGCCTTGGTCCGGCCTGCCGCGTACCGGATGCCGCCGAGCAGGTGGGCCCGCAACGCCGGCTCCGCGTACGACGCCTGGCTGTGCCCGCCGCCGGTGTAGAAGGACCGGCCCCCCGAGTAGGTCTTGCACCAGGTGTGCGGGTGGTCGGCGCCCATCGAGCCGCCCGAGTACGACGACTCGTCCAGCGTGGTGAGCACGCGCGCGGTGGTACGGGGGTTGGTCCGGAAGTTGTACCACTCATCGGTGCGGGTCCATGTCTGCGGCAGGTGGGCGGTCGCCGCGTGCGCCCGCCCCTCCACCTTGACGTTGGCCTGCTGGACAGCGGGGTGCGAGGCGAAGTAGGCGCCGACCAGATCGCCGTAGAACGGCCAGTTGTACTCCGTGTCCGCGGCCGAGTGGACGCCGACGAAGCCGCCGCCTGAGCCGATGTACGACTGGAACGCCGACTGCTGGGCGTCGTTCAGGACGTCGCCGGTGGTGTTGAGGAAGATCACCGCCTCGTAACGGCTCAGGTTGCTGGAGGTGAAGTGGTTGCCGTCCTCCGTCGCCGTCACCGTGAAACTGTTCGCCGCGCCGAGGTCGCGGATGGCCTGGATCCCTGCCGGAATCGAGTCGTGCCGGAAACCGGCCGTCTTGGAGAACACGAGGACGTCGTAGGACGTGTCCGCGGCGTTGACGGGGCTGGGCTGCCCGAGGAGGGCCAGGGCGGCGAGTGTCGCGGCCGCCCCACCAAGCAGGGTTCGGGGTTGTCTGCGCATGTCCGTCGCTCTCTTCTCGGTGACAGAAATCAGGGCAGGGTCCATTTCTGGTTGGCTCCGCCGTGGCAGGTCCACAGGTGCACGAGGGTGCCGTCCGACGAGTTGGCGCCCGACACGTCCAGGCACTTGCCCGACTGCGGGTTCCGCAGCGACCCGTCCGGGTACGCCTGCCAGTTCTGGTTTGACCGAGCCGTTCGGCGTCGGACAGCCGCTCCACCAGCAGCACGCCCGCACCCTCACCCCAGCCCGTACCGTCCGCACCCGCCCCGAACGCCTTGCACCGGCCGTCCACAGCAAGCCCCCGCTGCCGCGAGAACTCCACAAACACCCCCGGCGTGGACATCACCGTCACACCGCCGGCCAGCGCCACATCACACTCACCCGACCGCAACGCCTGCACAGCCCAGTGGAGAGCGACCAGGGACGCCGAGCAGGCCGTGTCTACGGTCACCGCCGGCCCCTCCAACCCCAGCGTGTACGCGATACGGCCCGACATCACGCTGGCCGCGTTACCAATGCCCGCGTACCCCTCGGCACCATCTGAGGTGTGCTCCAGCAGACTGGCGTAGTCCTGGCCGTTGGTGCCCATGAACACACCACCCCGACCACCCCGCAACGACGCCGGATCGATCCCGGCATCCTCCAACGCCTCCCAGCACGTCTCCAGCAACAGCCGCTGCTGCGGATCCATCGCCAACGCCTCACGCGGCGAAATACCGAAGAACCCCGCATCAAACCCAGCCACATCCGACAGAAACGCCCCATGCCGCGTATACGACGTGCCGTGGTTCTCCGGGTCCGGGTCGAACAGCCCCTCCAGATCCCAGCCCCGGTCCACAGGGAACCCCGACACCGCATCGGCCCCCGACACCACCAGATCCCACAACTCACCCGGCGAACCCACCCCACCCGGGAAACGGCACGCCATACCCACGATCACCACCGGATCGTCGGCCACCGAAACGGTCCTGACCGGCAGCTGAGCAGCCGCGTCCACAACCCCGGCGAGCTCACCCCACACATACCCGGCAAGCTCGTTCGGCGTCGGATAGTCGAACACCAACGACGGCGGCGTCGCCAGACCCGTCACAGCATTCACCCGGTTCCGGAACTGCACGGCCGAGAGTGAGTCGAAGCCCAGATCCTTGAAGGCACGCCCCGGCATCACCGCCTGACTCGACGCATGCCCCAACACCAACGCAGCCTGCTCCCGCACCAACGCCAGCAACAACCCACGCTGATCCGACTCCGACAGCCCCGCCAACCGCGCCCGCAGACCCTCAGAGCCCGCACCCGCACCCGACGCGGGATCCACCCTCCGAACCACCTGCACCTGCGGAATCTCATCGAAGAGCGCGCTGGGGCGACTACCGGTGAAGGTCAGCAGCAAACGTTCCCAGTCCACCGCCAGAACCGTGAGCAGCCCCTCGTCCTCGGCGATCACACGCCCCAGCTCACGCATCGCGTCCGACGCTCGCATCGGCTTCGTGCCCATGCGGTGCAGGCGACCCACCACAGCCTCGTCAGCGGCCATACCCACACCGGCCCACGGACCCCACGCCACACACGACCCGACCAGCCCCCGCGCACGCCGCCGCTCGACCAACGCCTCCAACGCGGCATTCGCCGCCGCATAGTTGCCCTGACCCTCACCACCCCACGAACCCGCCACCGACGAGAACGCCACAAACAACGACAACGGCTCCACAAGCCCAGCAGTCAACTCATCCAGATGAACCGCCGCATCAACCTTCGCCCCCCACACCCCCGCAAACCGCTCCGGCGACAGAGCCTCCACCACACCGTCATCCAGCACCCCCGCCGCATGCACCACACCACACAACGGAAACTCCGCCGGAACCCCCGCCAACACAGCTCGCACGTCCGGTTCGGAGGGAGGCCACGCGGAAAAGGATCAGCTCGCAGCTGGTACCTCGCCGCGTGGCCGACCCTACGCCCACCGCCCACGCCCAACTCGCCGCCCTGCCCTGGCCGTCCATCGCGGTCCAGCACACCGCCTCCGGGACGGGGCACGGACGCCGAGAGTCCCGCTCGATCAAGACCTGCGGGATCGCCGACGAACTCGGCGGAATCGCCTTTCCCCACGCCCGCCTGGCCATCCGCGTCCACCGCCGCCGCAAGCAGACCGGCCGGCGTGAGACCCGTGAGAGCGTCTACGCCGTCACTACGGTTGGAGAGCGTGCCCGGAAGGCCGTTCGTGGCGCGACTCGGTCCGCAGGTACGAGTCCGTCGCGGCGACGCGCCGTGAGCGGCGCGCTCGGTCGTCCGGCGACACTGCCGACCTAACGTAGGCCGTGCACACAGGTGGTTCACCGAATTTGTGCAATTTCAGGCGCTGTTAGACGACATTCTCCTCTGTCGGCGCACAGGACGCCGTGCGAAGCTCGGCCACCACCGGTGTACGGAGCCGGTGTCGAGGACGGAAGACCATGCACAGCTCACACGACAAGTCACTCGCCGCTCACCGCCGCAGGACGCCCAGCCGACGCCGGTTCATCGGGCTGGCCGCGGCGGGGGCGGCCGCGGTCGGCGCGGCCGGGATCGGCCGGGCGGCCCTTGCCTCGGACCCGGTCCCGCCGCCGCGGAAGTTTCGCTCGCAGTGGGGCATCGACCGCCGTAAGCGGTCCGTCAGGAGGATCCTGAACGCCGCCGACCCGACGGCCGTCGCCGCCTGGATAACCGGCACAGGGTCCGCCCCCGACATGATCAAGAAGGAGATGGACACCCAGGTCAACGCCTTGGCCGACGCGGCAGCGGCCGACCTGGGCACCGCCCGTGACGCGGTCGTCGTCTCCTGGGTGCGCGCCGCGGCGACGCAACGCAAGATATGGGATCGTAAGTACGAGTTCCTGCGCACCGGTTCGGGCGGCGCCGGAACCTTCGGCATCATCACCGACGAGGTACGCGCCAAGTACGCCACCCAGCTGGGCTCGGACCCTCAGTGGGATCCCGACAGGGACTCCCACCGCTCGGTGTGGGAGTCCCTGACCGCCGACGAACGCCAGATCGAGATACTCCGCACGTCAACGGCGCCCGGTGTCTCGCGCCACCACCTGGGCTCCGATGCGGACTTCTTCGGCACAACGCCCCAGGACTGGGCGGACGACGGCCCAGAGGCCGCCAACTACAGGTGGCTGCGCGGCAACGCGGCCCGCTTCGGCTTCCTCCAGCCGTACACAGCGGAGTCGGCCAGGACCAAGCCGGCGATCAGCGAGGAGCGCTGGCACTGGTCGTACGCGCCGGTCTCGGAGGCCGTCCTGGACTTCGTCCGCGCGAACCAGGACGTGATCTCCGCTTCGCTGGACCAGCTGTGGAGCTACGACCCGACGCGGTTCACGTACATCAAGGAGAACTGGCGCAACTACATGTTCCACGTGAACGAGAAGGCGTACTTCGGCTAGTAGGGCTCCGTTAGGTTGCTCTGGCTCTTGGGTTCTGGCTGGTGGTGGATGTTCTGGGCAGGGGGCGGTGGCAGGTGGTGCAGGTGCCGGTCCAGCAGTTCAGCAGGTCCTGGATGGTGGTCACCCGGAGCGCCAGCCACGAGACGCCGTATCCGAACGCGATCAGCGCGGGACCGACCACGGCAAGCCGCCGCCGCACCGCGCCGGAGGCCAGATCCAGCCGGCCCAACGCCATGCCGGTGACCACGAAGGTCATCCAGGTGATCGCCGGGTAGAAGCCGGTGAGCAGGAAGTCGAGCACGCCCACGCCGGAGAGTCGCGCGATCGGGTCGTACGAGTCGATGGTGTTCACGGTCGACTCGCTGAGCAGCGCCCGCAGGGCGTACGCCACCTGCGGCGTGACGAGCGCGAGGGCGACCGCGATGGTCGCGAGCGCCCTGGCCCGCAGCCGCAGCAGGGGCAGGGCCAGCAGGAAGTACACCGCGTAGAAGTTGAGGATCCCGGCGCCGCCGAAGTCGGTCATCGCCAACGCGGTGCCCACCACGAGCAGGATCACGGCCCGGATCACGATCCTGGCCTTCGCCTGCCGGCCGGCCAGTCCGGTCTTCGGCTCCAGGCGGCCGGCGATCAGCACCAACGAGAACCCGGCGAGGGTGGCGAACAGCGCCGAGGCCCGGCCGCTCGCCAGCCAGACGGACCAGGTGCCAACACCGTCGCCGGACGTGGGGAAGGGGTTGAAGGGGCCGACATGCACGGCGAACATTCCGAACACGGCCACCGCACGGGCGAGGTCCACCCCGACCAGCCGCGCCGCCGACGAAGGGCGTTCCGTCGCTGTGGCGGACTCGGGTGCGGGTAAGGGCTGGGGAGGCGCCTCCTTGGCGCTTTCGATCTCGGTCACCCGGGACAACCTTGCCGAGGCGGGGGCGGTCGACCATCCGCCGGGCTTCGGGAGGTGTCCCGCCGGTCGGCCGACCGGCCCCCTCCGATCGGCGGGGGCCGGTCACGTCCGCCGAGGTGGTGTATCGACGAGCGGACGACTCCCGCCCGGCCGGTGCCTGCGGCGATGGGTTCGAAGTCCCGGTCCCGGTGGGAAAGGGCAGTCCCCGCAACTTGGCATGCTGTCGTGGGACTGCCCTCAACCGATCGGGCGTCTCCCCGCGCGGTGGTAGGGGTGGCGGGTTAAGGGAGCGTGGTCCACTTCTGGTTGTTCTGGCCGTTGCAGTCCCACAGGATGACTGGGGTCCCGTTGGCGGTGCCGGCCCCGTTGACGTCGAGGCACCGCCCGGCGTTGACGTTGCGGATCGACCCGTCGGCCTGCACGGTCCACTTCTGGTTGTTCTGGCCGTTGCAGGGCCAGATGACGACCGGTGTGCCGTTGGCGGTGCCCTGGCCTGAGGCGTCCAGGCACTTGTCGCCGTAGACGCGGATCTCGCCTCCGGCCCACGTGGTCCACAGCTGGTTGGCGGCCGTGTGGCAGTCCCAGATCAGCGTCCTCGACCCGGCGGCGGTGGTGGCGCCTTCCACGTCCAGGCAGCGGCCGGACCCGGTACCGCGCAGGCGCCCGGTGGTCGAGGCCAGCGGGCTGCCGCCGGAAATCTTGAACACGGCCACGCCGTGCGCGGGAACGCTCGCCGAGATCTGGCCGGACGTGCTCGACGTACCACCGGTCCACAGGTCGGTGAGGGTGAACGAGCTGCCGGACAGGCCGACCTGCGCGGCCGTGGTGGTGACGGTCGTGGTGCCCTCCCGAGCAATGCTCAAGACCTAATAGCAGTGCGCGGTGACGGGTGACCCCTACTCAAGACCTGGAGCTGGACTCCTCTCCACAGGCAGAGGGCCCCGTCACCGTGTATCTGCCGGAGTACGTCGCACATCTCCACGATGACGTCATGATCGTGACCTGAGCCGTCCGTACGGCCACCTCTCCCTCACCACGCGAGCCGCCGAGCTCCTTCCAGAGACCGGGGACCGTGCGGGGAGCTGGGGCTGCGAACTGCTCATCGGATGTCGGGCCATCGAGCCCTCCTATTAGGTCGCGGCGCGCCCTGCGCAGGCTCACACACCAGGACGAGCACGAAGAGTAGGGAGCCGGAAGTTGACGATCACCTGCGGGATCGACTGGGCGGAAGACCACCACGACGTGGCGCTGGTCGACGAGACGGGAAAGCTGGTCGCCAAGCAGCGCATCAAGGACGACGCGGACGGCTTCCGCCAGCTGCTTGCCCTGCTCGCAGAAGCCGGTGACTGCGCTGAAGCCCCGATACCGGTCGCGGTGGAGACCGCCCGCGGCCTGGTGTTCGCCTGCCTGCGTACCACCGGCCGCAAGGTGTACTCGATCAACCCGATGGCGGTGGCCCGCTACCGCGAGCGGCACCGCAGTGCCCGCGCGAAGTCCGACCACGCCGACGCGATGACGCTGGCCAATATCCTGCGGACCGACGCCGACGTGCACAGACCGCTGCCCGCCGACTCCGAACTGGTCCGGGCGATCGCTGTCCTCGCCCGCGCCCAGCAGGACACGGTGTGGAACCGCGCCCAGCTCAACAACCAGCTGCGCTCGCACCTCAAGCAGTACTACCCGGCGGCCCTCGCGGCGTTCGCCGTCCGCGGCGTCGGGCTGGATTCCCGGGAAGCACGCGCGGTCCTCGCCACGGCACCCGCCCCGGACACGGCCGCCCGCCTGACCCGTGCCCAGCTGCGGGCCGCCCTGCGCAGATCCGGACGACAGCGGAACATCGAGGTCTGGGTGGAACGGCTGCGCACCATTTTCACCGGCGACTACCTGCACCAGCCGCCGCTCGTTGAACGGGCGATGGGGCGCCAAACCCTCGCGCTGGTCGCCCAGTTGGATGCCGCCTGCCGGGCAGCCGACGACCTCGCCGAGGCTGCGGCCGAGGCGTTCGCCGGGCATCCGGACGCCGAAATCCTGGCCAGCTTCCCCGGAATCGGGCCGCTCACCGGCGCACGCGTCCTGGCCGAGATCGGTGACGACCGCACCCGCTTCGCCGACGCCCGCGCCCTGAAGGCGTATGACGGCTCGGCACCGGTCACCATCGCCAGTGGCAAGAGCCACCTCGTGCGCCATCGGCGGGTGAAGAACCAGCGCCTGGCCGCCGCAGGCTACGTATGGATCTTCGGCGCACTACCCTCCCCACAGGTCAAGGCCGAATACGACCGACGCCGGGACCTCGGCGACCGGCACACCGCCGCCATGCGCAACGTCTTCAACCGCTTCCTGGGATGTCTCCACCACTGCCTGCAGACCGGGCAGAAGTTCGATCCCGGCAAGGCGTTCCCCGCCGTGTCCACGGCGCCGGTAACGCTCGCGGCTTGACTTCTTAGCAAGCTCGGATGTCTGTGGATCGCCCCCCACGACCTCACCACCCCCCACTACTGGACCAACCAACTCCGCCACACCGTCCACTTCCACCAAGCCATCCAAACCCTGACCACCCACGGCGTCACCACCACCCTCGAACTCGGCCCCACCCCCACCCTCACCGCCCTGGCCAGCGCCACCATCGACCACGCCCTCCCGCTCCTGCGCAAGAACCAGCCCGAACCGGACTCCGTCCTCACCACCCTCGCCCAACTCCATACCCACGGCACCACACTCAACTGGCACCACCACTTCCCCCACGCCACCACCACCGACCTGCCCACCTACCCCTTCCAACACCAGCGCTACTGGCTGGACAGCACGGCGGCCTCGACAGCGGCGCCCGGTGCGGGACGGTCGACCGGGCATCCGTTGCTCGGTACGGTCGTGCCGGTCGCCGGGGCCGACCGGACCCTGTTCACCAACCGGGTGTCCCTGCGCACCCACTCCTGGCTCGCCGACCATCGGGTGCACGGCGTCTGTGTCGTGCCGTCCGCGGCGCTGGTGGAGCTGGCGGTCCGGGCCGGTGACGAGGTCGGGGCCACGCTGCTCGACGAGTTCACCGTGACCGCTCCGCTGGCCGTGCCGGACGACCGTGCGGTGCAGTTGCAGGTCGCTGTCGGTGCCGCGGACGCCGCAGGCCGTCGTACCGTCACCATGCACAGCCGCGCCGACGACGGTGACGCGCCGTGGACCGAGCACGCACGCGGTCTGCTGAGCGCCACCGCGTCCGGGGTTCCGTTCGACCTCTGCGCCTGGCCGCCCGCCGGGGCGGAGGAGGTCATGCCCGAGGAGGCGGACGCGGTGCTGCACGGCACCGGTGTCTCGTACGGGCCGGTCTTCCGCGCCGTGACCGCCTCCTGGCGGCGGGACGGCGAGTTGTTCGCCGAGATCCGGCTCGAGGAGGAGCAGACAGATGCCGGGTTCTCCCTGCATCCGGCGCTGCTCGACGCGGCGGTGCGGCCGGTGCTGTCCGCGACGTCGGCGGGCGGGGCCGCGTGCTCGGCCGACGAGTGGCGCGGCGTCCGGCTGTTCGCCACCGGTGCCTCGGTGCTGCGCGTACGGATCGCGGTGGGCGAGGACGGCGCCGCCGCGGTGCAGTTGGCCGACGCGGGCGGCGGCCCCGTCGCGGAGGTCCGTTCGGTGAGCGCTCGCCCGGTTCCGGACCGAGCCGTCTCCGCCACCGCGCACCGGCTCCACGACGCCCTGTTCCATATGGACTGGACGCCGCTGCTCCTCCCGGACCCCGTCGACGCCGACGAGGTGCCGTGTGCTGTGCTGGGCGAGGCGTCGGCCGGTGCCGAGCGCTTCGCGACGGTGGAGGAGGCGGGCGCCGCCGCTGCGGCCGGGCGTTCGCCGCGGTTCGTGGTGTACCGCCCGGAGACCGAGCCGGGCCTTTCACCGGCCGTGGCGACGCACCGGCGAACGGAAGAGGTGCTGCGTCTGGTGCGCGGGTGGCTGGCCGACGACCGGCTCGAGAAGACCCCCCTGCTCGTCCTCACCTCCGGAGCCGTCGCCACCACCGAGGGGGGTGCCCCTATGGGTTTCGTCAAGCTGGTGGGGCGGGCTGGGGTTCGTAGAAGGTGCCGTCGCGGAGCATCGCGAAGAGCACGTCGGCTCGTCGTCTCGCGAGGCAGAGGAGGGCTTGGGTGTGGTGCTTTCCCTGGCTGATCTTCTTGTCGTAGTAGGTCCGGGAGACCGGGTCGGCCAGAGCTGCGAACGCGGACAGGAAGAAGGCCCGTTTGAGCTGTTTGTTTCCGCGGCGGGAGGGTTGTTCGCCGCGGATCGAGGAGCCAGAACTGCGGGTTGTGGGGGCGAGGCCGGCGTAGGCGGCGAGGTGGGCGGCGGTCGGGAACGAACTGCCGTCGCCGACGTCGATGAGGATGCGGGCTCCGGTCCTGACGCCGATCCCCGGCATGGACGTCAGGACCTTCGAAAGAGGGTGGTTCTCCAGCAGTTCCTCGATCCGGGTGGCCAGGAGTTTCCGCTGGTCAAGCACTGCTTGGAGCGAGTTGGCGAGGCTGGGGACGATCAGAGCGGCCGCGTCGGTGCCCGGGACGACGACGCTCTGTTCGTCCAGTGCGGTGAAGATGTCTTCGACGAGTCGCTCGGCCATCCGCGGCGCCTTCGGGCGTATCAGCGCAATGAGCCGTCGGCGTCCGGCTTTGCGGATCTGGGCCGGGGAGCCGAACTGGTCGAGGAGTTTGAGCACGGCCGGGTGCTGGACGCGCGGGCCCAGGACGCGTTCCAGTGACGGGTGGATCTGGGTGAGCAGGCCGCGCAGGCGGTTGCTGGTGCGGGTTGCTTCGCCGGCCAGGTCGTCGTCGAAGCCGACGATCATCTCCAGCTCGGCGATGGTCTCGTCCTGGAGGTCGACCGAGCGGAGTGTGTGGGGCATGACGCGGGCCGCGTCGGCGATGACGAACGCGTCGCGGGCATCGGTCTTGGCCTCGCCGGGATAGAGGTCGGCGATCCGTCGCATCGTCAGGCCGGGCAGGTAGGCGACCGGGCAGCCCATGTCCCGGGCCACCGCCAGCGGCAGGGCGCCGATGGAGGCCGGCTGGTCGACCACCACGAGCACGGTCCCGTGCTTGGCCTGCAGTTTGCCGAACACTTCGCGGAGTTTCGGCTCGCTGTTGGGCAGCCGCTTGTCGAAGGCCTTCTTCCCGGCCGGGGTGACGGCGGTGGCGTGGTGTTCGCCCTTGCCGACGTCCAGGCCGAGGAAGGCGCCGATGTCACTGACGTCGATCACGTGCGTCCTTCGGTCGTCCTCGCCCGGCCGTCCCACGGCACCGATCGCCACATCCACATTACGAAGAGCCTCCCGACCTGCGAAGAAGCCGGTGGTCATGCCCCTAATCAGCGGTCTGTCGATGCCTCCGGAGCCGGTGACACCACCCCCCAAGACATGCGATCGACAGGGGGAGAAAGTCATACCAACTCCGAAGGCCGGGCGCCCCATTGCGGGGCCACCAAAAAGGTAATGCGGCGGCGCTCGCCGTGCTCACCACCGTGACGACCCCTGCCCAGGCCGCCGTGCCCGCGTCCCCCGCCGTCACCTTCACCAACCCGATAGCCGAGCAGCGCGCCGACCCGCACATCTTCAAGCACACCGACGGCTTCTACTACTTCACCGCCACGGTCCCCGCGTACGACAGGATCGTGATGCGCCGGGCCACCACCCTCCAGGGCCTCGCCACGGCCCCGGAGACCACGATCTGGACCAAGCACGCCACCGGTGAGATGGGCGCCCACATCTGGGCCCCGGAGATCCACTTCATCGACGGCAAGTGGTACATCTACTTCACGGCCGGCTGGTCCAACGACATCTGGCGGATCCGCCCGTACGTCCTGGAGACCAGCGCCGCCAACCCGATCACCGGCACCTGGACCGAGAAGGGCAGGATCAGCCTGCCCATGGACACCTTCTCGCTGGACGCCACCACCTTCACGCACAACGGCACCCGCTACCTGAGCTGGGCCCAGGAGGACCCGGCGTTCGGCAAGGGCACGCAAATTTACCTGGCGAAGATGGCCAACCCCTGGACCATCGAGGGCACCCCGGCCATGATCTCCAAGCCCCAGTACGCCTGGGAGACCGCCGGCGCCCGCGTCAACGAGGGCCCGGCCGTCATCCAGAAGAACGGCAAGGTCTTCATGACCTTCTCGGCCAGCGCCACCAACGCCAACTACTGCCTCGGCCTGCTGACCGCCGACGCCACCGCCGACCTGATGAACCCGGCCTCCTGGAGCAAGACCCCCACGCCGGTCCTCAAGAGCAACGACAAGACCAGCCAGTACGGCCCCGGCCACAACACCTTCACGGTCTCCGAGGACGGCAAGTCGGACATCCTCGTCTACCACGCCCGCAACTACCGGGACATCGTCGGCGACCCGCTCAAGGACCCCAACCGCCGCACCCGCTACCAGAAGATCTACTGGAACGCCGACGGCACACCCAACTTCGGCATCCCCGTCGCCGACGGTGTCACCCCCGTCCGCTTCTCCTCGTACAACTTCCCGGACAAGTACATCCGGCACTGGGAGTTCCGGGCCAAGACCGAGTCCAACGTCACCGAACTCGCCGACTCGCAGTTCCGCGTCGTCCCCGGCCTGGCCGGCAACGGCACCGTCTCCCTGGAATCGGCCAACTTCCCCGGCTACTACCTGCGCCACAAGTTCAACGAGGTGTGGGTGGAGAAGGACGACGGCACCACCCTGTTCGACAATGACGCCTCGTTCCACGAGCGGGCCGGTCTCGCCGACCCCGCGGCCGTGTCGTACGAGTCGTACAACTTCCCCGGCCGGTACATCCGGCACTACAACCACCTGCTCTACACCCAGCCGGTGACCACCACCGTCGGCCTGGCTTAGAAGCAGCCACCCTTGAAAGAGTGCGTAATAGCTCACTGGTCTAGTGATTCCGCGCCGACAATGTAGCGGGGCTCAAGCGTACCGCCGAAGTCGTGTCATTGCGATATGTACCCCTAACGGGGATCGTGATGGGTAGGGGAGCGTCGTCTGCCGGGTGAAGCAGCACCGGAAGGTAGTTGTGGACGGTTGACGAGTGAGAATGCAGGCATGAGTAGCGATACAAACGTGAGAAACGTTTGCGCCGATTGACCAAGGGTTCCTGGGTCAAGCTGATCTGCCCAGGGTAAGTCGGGACCTAAGGCGAGGCCGACAGGCGTAGTCGATGGATAACCGGTTGATATTCCGGTACCCGCTGTGAAGCGTCAAACATTGAATCCAGTGATGCTAAGGCCGTGAAGCCGCCCCGGATCCTTCGGGTGAAGGGGAGTGGTGGAGCCGCTGATCCGAGCTGGTAGTAGGTGAGTGATGGGGTGACGCAGGAAGGTAGTCCATCCCGGGCGGTGGTTGTCCCGGGGTAAGGGTGTAGGACGGTGTGTAGGCAAATCCGCGCACTATATGTCTGAGACCTGATGCCGAGCCGATTGTGGTGAAGTGGATGATCCTATGCTGTCGAGAAAAGCCTCTAGCGAGTTTCATGGCGGCCCGTACCCTAAACCGACTCAGGTGGTCTGGTAGAGAATACCGAGGCGTTCGGGTGAACTATGGTTAAGGAACTCGGCAAAATGCCCCCGTAACTTCGGGAGAAGGGGGGCCACACCTGGTGATGAGCTTTGCGCTCTGAGCTGGGGGTGGCCGCAGAGACCAGCGAGAAGCGACTGTTTACTAAAAACACAGGTCCGTGCGAAGCCGTAAGGCGATGTATACGGACTGACGCCTGCCCGGTGCTGGAACGTTAAGGGGACCGGTTAGCTCCATTTCGGTGGGGCGAAGCTGAGAACTTAAGCGCCAGTAAACGGCGGTGGTAACTATAACCATCCTAAGGTAGCGAAATTCCTTGTCGGGTAAGTTCCGACCTGCACGAATGGCGTAACGACTTCTCGACTGTCTCAACCATAGGCCCGGTGAAATTGCACTACGAGTAAAGATGCTCGTTTCGCGCAGCAGGACGGAAAGACCCCGGGACCTTTACTACAGTTTGATATTGGTGTTCGGTTCGGCTTGTGTAGGATAGCTGGGAGACTGTGAAGCTCGGACGCCAGTTCGGGTGGAGTCGTCGTTGAAATACCAGTCTGGTCGTGCTGGATGTCTAACCCGGGTCCGTGATCCGGATCGGGGACAGTGTCTGATGGGTAGTTTAACTGGGGCGGTTGCCTCCCAAAGGGTAACGGAGGCGCCCAAAGGTTCCCTCAGCCTGGTTGGCAATGCGGGGCATCACGGCCTCCGGAAGCTGCTGGATCGTCAATTGTCCAGCAATCCGACTCCATCAGACCCAGGGCAGACCACTCGATTCCCTGAGAGGATCGAGTCATGGCGCGTCCGTCCCCCTATCCGTCCGAGCTTCGTGAGCGTGCGGTGCGCATGGTCGCGGAGATCCGTCCCAACTACCCGACCGAGTGGGCCGCGATGAAGGCAATTGCGGCGAAGTTGGGCATCGGTGCCGCAGAGACGGTGCGGACGTGGGTCCGCAAGGCCGAGGTCGACGCCGGCCGGCGGCCCGGCACCACGTCAGACGAGGCCGCGGAGATCAAGCGGCTCAAGGCCGAGAACGCCGAGCTGCGGGCGAACGAGATCTTGAAGGCGGCGTCGGCTTTCTTCGCGGCCGAGCTCGACCGGCCGTCGAAGCGCTCGTAGCGTTCATCGACGCTCACCGCGAGGTGTTCGGAGTCGAGCCGATCTGTCGAGTCCTGACCAGCCACGGACTCAAGATCGCGACGAGCACCTACTACGCGGCGAAGAACCGCGCTCCCAGGACCCGGACAGTCCGCGACGCGGAGCTGAGGAGGCAGATCAGCCGTGTCCACACGGACAACTTCGGCGTCTACGGGGTCGCGGAAGGTCTGGCGGCAGCTGCATCGTGAAGGCATACCGGTGGCCCGCTGCACGGTCGCCCGGCTGATGCAAGGCCTCGGTCTCCAGGGCGCCCGACGAGGGAGGAAGATCCGCACCACCATCCGGGACGACGGCCACGAGCGGGCCGCTGACCTGCTCAGGCGCGACTTCACCGCGTCTCGCCCGAATCAGCGGTGGGTCGCCGACTTCACGTATGTCGCCACCTGGTCCGGGGTCGTCTACGTCGCGTTCGTCGTGGATGTGTTCTCCCGGGCGATCGTCGGCTGGTCCGCCTCCACCAGCAAGCGGGCCAAGCTCGTCCTCGACGCCGTGGACATGGCCTTGTGGCGCCGTGACCGAGCCGGAACTCCCGCTGGTCCGGGGCTGGTTCATCATTCGGATGCGGGCAGTCAATACACGTCTTTCGCGTTCACCGCGCACCTCCTCGAGGCCGGCATCGACGCCTCGATCGGTACGGTCGGAGACGCTCTGGACAACGCCCTCATGGAATCCCAGATCGGCCTCTACAAAACCGAGTTGATAAAGCCCCGCAGGCCCTGGCATGGCCTGGCCGACGTCGAACTCGCCACAGCGGAATGGGCCGACTGGTTCAACTACCAGCGTCTCCACACCGCGATCGGGCACATCCCGCCCCACGAGCACGAGATCAACTACTACGCTCAACACCAGCCCCAACCGGCGGCGGGAGTCAGCGTATAGAGTGGTCTGCCCTGGGCGTGTGCTTCGGGGAGGTCGGTGAGCAGCGCGCTGGGGCGGCTGCTGGTGTACGCGGGCGTGAACCGTGCCCAGTCGACATCCGCGACCACGGCGACCGCGTCGCCGCCCGGCACCACCACCCGGCCCAGCGCGTTGAGGGCCCGCTCCGGCGCCAACGGCTCCAGACCACGCCGCCGCAACGCCTCGACCGAGTCCGCACCGGCCGCCATACCACTCTCGGCCCAAGGACCCCACGCGACCGATGTGCCAGAGAGCCCGCGCGCCCGACGCGCCTCGACGAGCCCGTCGAGAAAAGCGTTCGCCGCCGCGTAACCCGCCTGGCCACCACTGCCCCACACGGCAGCAATGGAGGAGAACACCACGAACGCGTCCAGCGGACGGTCACCCAACACTGCATCCAGGTTCGCCGCGCCCGCCACCTTCCCGGACCACACAGCCGCCAGGCTCTCGGCGGACACCTCATCGAAGGGCAGGTTCACCACCGTGCCCGCCGCATGCACCACAGCGTCCACCGGATGCTCCGCCAGCAACACGGCCACCGCCGCGCGGTCCGTCACATCACACGCGACCACAGTGACCCGCGCACCCAACTCGACCAGCTCATCGCGCAGTTCCGCCACACCCGGCGCATCCGGACCCTGACGGCTCACCAGTACGAGATGGGAAGCACCCGCTCCGGCAGCCCACCGAGCCACCTGACCACCCAAAGCACCCGTACCACCCGTCACCAACACCGTCCCCCGCGGACACCAGCCGACACCCCCCTCGGCACCAGGAACCGTACGGTCCACAGCCGCCCGGACAAGTCGCCGCCCGAACACACCCGACGCCCGCACCGCGACCTGATCCTCACCACCAACACCCGCCAACACCGCAGCCAACCGCCCGAACACACGACGACCGACCTCTACAGGCAGGTCAACAAGACCACCCCACCGGCCCGGGAACTCCAGCGCCGCCACACGGCCCAAGCCCCACACCGCACCCTGCACCGGATCAACGGGCCCATCCGAACGACCCACCGACACAGCACCCCGCGTCAGCACCCACAACGGAGCCGACACACCCACATCACCAAGGGCCTGCACCAACTCCACGCCCCCGGACACCGCATACGGCACCCCGCCACCAGCCGCGCCATCGCACAGGGCAAGCAGCGACACCACACCCACGACCGACGCCATACCCTCACAACGCGCGGCCAGTTCGGCACGCTCAAGGCCGGGCTCACACACCACCCGCTCCACCTCGGCACCACACGCCACCAGACCACCGACGACCGACTCGACCCACTCATCACCACCCGCACCGCCAGCCGGCTCAACCACCAGCCAACGCCCGGACTGGGGCGACCCGGTGGCCACCTGGCGGCACCACGCCCAGATCAAGATCCCGGCCGGCATCGACACCGAGCTGGTCCTGGAGGAGGGCGCCGACTTGTACGCGCGCGCCGCCGCGGGAGTGCCCGAGGGTGCTTCGCGGGGTGCCCTGTTGGCGGCTGCGGAGCGGCTGCGGGACGATGCTCTGCCGGTGGCGGCGCGTCTGGCGGGGGCGTTGACGCCGGAGGTGGATGAGGTGCTGGCCCGCCATCCGTTGCGGGAGTTGGTCACGTCCAGCGATCCGCTGCCGTTGCTGGTGGAGCGTGAGCGGGCGCTGTTCGGTTCCTGGTATGAGTTCTTCCCGCGTTCCGAGGGCACCCCCGAGCAGCCCCACGGGACCTTCCGCACCGCCGCCCGCCGTCTGCCCGCGATCGCCGGGATGGGCTTCGACGTGGTCTATCTGCCGCCCATCCATCCGATCGGGACCACCTTCCGCAAGGGCCGTAACAACACCCTCTCGCCCACCCCCGACGATGTCGGTGTGCCCTGGGCGATCGGTTCTGCCGAGGGCGGCCACGACGCCGTCCACCCCGATCTGGGCACCATCGAGGACTTCGACCATTTCGTGGCCGAGGCACGGGCGGTGGGGCTGGAGGTGGCGCTGGACTTCGCGTTGCAGTGCTCCCCGGACCACCCCTGGGTGCACAAGCACCCGGAGTGGTTCCACCACCGCCCGGACGGCACGATCGCGTACGCGGAGAACCCGCCGAAGAAGTACCAGGACATCTATCCCATCGCCTTCGACGCGGACATGCCCGGCCTGATCGCCGAGACCACCCGTGTGCTCAGGTACTGGATGGAGCACGGGGTGCGGATCTTCCGGGTCGACAACCCGCACACCAAACCGGTGGTGTTCTGGGAACAGGTGATCGCGGACATCAACCGCACCGACCCGGACGTGATCTTCCTGGCCGAGGCCTTCACCCGCCCGGCGATGATGCACACCCTGGCCGCGGCCGGGTTCCAGCAGTCCTACACCTACTTCACCTGGCGCAACACCAAGGCCGAACTCACCGAGTACGCCACCGAGCTGGCCGGTGAGGCGGCGGCGTACATGCGGCCGAACTTCTTCGTCAACACCCCCGACATCCTGCACGCCTTCCTCCAGCACGGCGGCCGCCCCGCCTTCGAACTCCGCGCGGTCCTGGCCGCGACCCTCTCGCCGACCTGGGGCGTGTACTCCGGCTACGAGTTGTGCGAGAACACCCCGCTCAAGCCGGGCAGCGAGGAGTACCTCGACTCGGAGAAGTACCAACTCCGCCCCCGCGACTGGGACGCGGCCGAACGCGACGGCCGAACGATCGCCCCTGAGGTTCCCCCGGTGTGCGGGAGGCGCTGATCAGCTGGTCAGGGCGGGTTGACGGGGTTTCAGGTTCGTTCGTTCGGCCGTTGCCTGGTCGGCGTAGTGCTTCTCCTCGAACTCGATCGGACTGAGGTAGCCGAGCCGTTTCTGGATGCGCCGGGTGTTATAGAAGCCGTCGATGTACTCGAACAGCGCGAGGTTCGCCTCGGCCCGGGTGGCGAAGACGCGGCCGCGGATGCACTCCGTCTTGGTGATCATCCACAGGTTCTCCGCGAGGGCGTTGTCGTACGAGTCTCCGACCGAGCCCATGGATGCCTGAACTCCCGCTCGCAGCAGGCGAGTTGTGAGCTTGATCGACGTATATTGACAGCCGTGATCCGCGTGATGAATGAGCTGTCCGGGCTCGACCTCGCGGGAGGCGAGGGCGTACTCGAGCGTGGACAGCACCAGGTCGGCGTCCGCACGGGCGGAGGTCTCCCAGGCCACCACCCGGCGGGAGAACGCGTCCCGGATCGCCGAGAGCCACAGCGGGCCCTCGCCGGTCGCGATCATCGTCAGGTCGGTGACCCACAGCCGGTTCGGCGCACTCGCGGTGAAGTCGCGCTGGACCATGTCCGGGGCCAGGGTGGCCTTGGGGTCCCGGCGTGTGAAGCCCTTCCGGCGCGGGCTGATCCCCTCGATCGCGGCCTCCCGCATCAGTCGCTCGACCCGCTTGCGGCCCACGTGGACGCCCTCGCGCTTGAGCACGGCATGCACGCGCGGCGAGCCGTAGACACCACCCGAGTCGGCGTGGATCTCCTTGATCTGCTCGGTGAGTTCCGCGTCCCGGCGCACGCGTTCGCACGGCTCACGCTCGGCACGGCGCCACCGGTAGTAGGTGGAGGAGGGGACGGACAGTTCCCGCAGTACGGGCTCGACCCCCAGGTGCGGGTGCTCGTCGAGGAGCGCCGTCACCTGGGCCGGGTCGGGTCGAGCTGGGCCGCGAAAAAAGCCGAGGCCGTCCGAAGGACCTCATTCGCCCGCTTGAGCTGGACGTTCTCCTTGCGCAGCGCCGCGAGCTCGGCGCGTTCGTCGGTGGTCAGCCGGTCGTCGCGCTCGCCGGCGTCGGCCTCGGCCTGCCGGATCCAGCCGCGCAGGGCCTCGGGGTGCACGCCGAGATCGACGGCCAGCTTCTTGATCTGCGGCTTTGGATCGGAGGTGCGGTACATCCGCACCGCTCGCTCACGCAACTCCAACGAGTACTTTCTGGGCGCAGCCATGGTCATAGGTCCTCTCATGAGTCCCATCTGACCCTCTGTCACCATCCTCCGCATCTCGGGGGAACCTCATCGACTGTGTCACTCGTCACAATCGAGCGACATTGTCGAGTGACAATGTCGTGTGTATGGTTCTGGCCAGCGACAGCCTGCGCCGGAACGAAAGGCAAGCTCATGACTCACGAGGCCCTGCGTGGAACCGAACCGATTCCCCAGCGTCCCGCCCTGCCCCTGGTCGGCCACGCGTTCGACATCCCCAGTGGCGCCGACGGCCTGCTCTACGTGATGAAGGAGGCCAAGGAGCTGGGGCCGCTGTTCAAGCTCCGCGTCTTCGGCAATGAGATCAACTTCGCCTCCGGCCTCGACCTGGTCACCGAGCTGGCGGACGAGAGCCGGTTCCGCAAGAACGTGCACCCCGATCTCGTGATCCTCCGGGGCATCGGCGGGGACGGGCTGTTCACCGCGTACAACGACGAGCCCAACTGGCGCAAGGCGCACGACGTGCTGATGCCGGCGTTCTCCCTGGGCGCGATGCGCGGTTACCACGCGACGATGCTTCAGGTCGCCCGTGAGCTGATCGGGAAGTGGGACCAGGCTGCCGGTGCGGAGGCTGTGAACGTCGCCGATGACATGACACGGCTGACCCTCGACACGATCGGCCTGTGCGGCTTCGGCTACGACTTCGAGTCCTTCAGCCGCGACGAGCCGCACCCCTTCATCACCGCCCTGTCACGGGCGCTCGGCTTCGCCCAGGACAAGGGGGAGTCCATTCCCGGCGCGGAGTTGTTCAAGTGGAAGGAGGCGGAGCAGTTCCGCGAGGACGTGGCCTTGATGGAGGGCCTGGTCGACGACGTGATCCGGCAGCGCCGGGCGTCCGGCGACACCAGCACCGACGACCTGCTCGGGCGGATGCTGCACACCCGTGACGCGGTGACGGGCGAGCCCCTGGACGACATCAACATCCGCTACCAGGCGATCACGTTCCTCATCGCCGGCCACGAGACCACCAGTGGCGCCCTGTCCTTCGCCCTTTACTACCTGACCAAGCACCCCGAGGTCCTCGCCCGCGCCCAGGCCGAGGTCGACGCACTGTGGGGGGACTCGGACGCCCCCGAGCCCGACTACGGGGACATCGGCAAGCTGACGTACATCCGCCAGGTACTCAACGAGAGCCTGCGGCTGTGGCCGACGGCGCCCGCCTTCGCGGTGGAGCCGCTGGAGGACACGGTCATCGGCGGCAAGTACGCCGTGCGCAAGGGCGAGTCGATCCAGATCCTCATCCCGCAGCTGCACCGCGACCCCGCCTGGGGCGAGAACGTCGAGCTGTTCGACCCCGACCGGTTCCTGCCCGAGCGCGAGGAGGAGCGCCCGGTCCACCTGTTCAAGCCGTTCAGAACGAGGCACGCAGTGTGCTGACCGGACTGGTGCGCTCTAACGCCGCGACCGTCCTGGGCCACACCACCCCCGACGCCGTCCGCCCCGACCAGGCGTTCAACGAGCTCGGCTTCGATTCGCTGGCGGCGGTGGACCTCCGCAACCGGCTCAACACCGTCACCGGACTCCGTCTCCCGCCCACCCTCGTCTTCGACTACCCCACCCCCAACGCCCTTGCCGTATACCTGCATTCCGAACTGATAGGTGTGGCCCCGGCGCCGAAGCCCCGGGTTGCCCTCGCCGCGTCGACCGACGAACCGGTGGCGATCGTCGGGATGGCCTGCCGGTTCCCGGGCGGCGTCGGTTCCCCGGAGGAGCTGTGGAACCTGATGGCTGCGGGCGGTGACGCGGTCTCAGGTTTCCCGGTCGACCGTGGCTGGGACCTGGACGGGCTGTACGACCCGGATCCGGAGCGCAGCGGTACGACGTACACCCGGCAGGGCGGGTTTCTCGCCGATGCCGGCGGATTCGATGCGGGCTTCTTCGGTATCTCGCCGCGCGAGGCGCTCGCCATGGACCCGCAGCAGCGGCTGCTGCTGGAGACCTGCTGGGAGGCGCTGGAGAGCGCGGGGATCGATCCGGCCTCGCTGCGCGGCAGCCAGACCGGCGTCTTCGCCGGAGCCTGGAACCAGGGCTACGACGCTGTCTGGCAGTCGCCGGAACTGGAGGGCTACGCCCTGACGGGCAGCGTCACTTCGATCATCTCCGGCCGGGTGGCCTACACCCTGGGCCTGGAGGGGCCGGCGGTGACGGTGGACACGGCGTGCTCGTCCTCGCTGGTCGCCCTGCACCTCGCGATCCAGGCGGTACGAGCCGGGGAATGTGACCTTGCCCTGGCCGGTGGGGTCACGGTGATGGCTACGCCTGCCGGGTTCACCGGCTTCTCCAGGCAGCGCGGACTGTCGGTCGACGGCCGCTGCAAGGCGTTCTCCACCGAATCCGACGGATTCGGACTGGCGGAGGGCGTGGGCGTACTGCTGGTGGAGCCGCTGTCCCTGGCGCGGGAGCGAGGCCACCAGGTCCTGGCAGTGGTGCGGGGCAGTGCGGTCAACCAGGACGGCGCGAGCAACGGGCTCACGGCTCCGAACGGTCCGTCGCAGCAGCGGGTGATCCGTCAGGCGCTCGTCTCGGCGGGGCTGACGGCGGCCGAGGTGGACGCGGTCGAGGCACATGGCACCGGCACCCCACTCGGGGATCCGATCGAGGCGCAGGCGTTGCTGGCGACGTACGGCAAGGAGCGGCCCGCGGACCGGCCGTTGTGGCTGGGTTCCACACCGTCATCCAGCACCCCCGCCGCATGCACCACACCACACAACGGAAACTCCGCCGGAACCCCCGCCAACACCCCCGCCAATGCCGCACGATCCGACACATCACACGCCACCGCACTCGCCGCGCAACCCAACTCCGCCAGCTCAGCGAGAAGTTCAGCCGCCCCCGGAGCCTCCACACCCCGCCGGCTCACCAGCAGCAGACGCCCCACACCCTCACCCGCAAGCCAACGCGCCACCTCAGCACCCAGCCCACCGGTACCACCCGTCACCAGCACCGTGCCACCAGCGCGCCACGCACCAGAAGACGCCGCCTTGGCCTGTACCGGAGCAGGCACCATCCGCCGCACGAACACACCAGCAGCACGCACCGCCACCTGGTCCTCCGCCGGGAACCCACCCGCAAGGACAGCGACAAGCCGCTCCACCGCAGCCGCATCCACCACGTCCGGCAGGTCCAGCAGCCCACCCCAGCGCCCCGGCTGCTCCAGACCGACAACCCGCCCCAAACCCCACACACCAGCCTGAGCCACCGAAACGACCTGCTCAACACCCCCAACCGACACCGCACCCCGCGTCACACACCACAACGGAGCACCAACCCCGGCATCACCCAAAGCCTGCACAAGGACGAGAGCATCGGTCACCGGCGCCGCAACAGCCGCCTCCTCCTCACCGTCCCCCAACGCCAGCAGGGAGACCGCCCCGACCACCTCCTCGGCCACCTCGCGCAGTCGCCCAGCCAGGGTGTTCCGGTCGGCGTCGGCACCCACCTCGACCGGCACAACCTCCGCGCCGGCCGCACTCAGGGCCGCCAACACCTCACAGATAACATTCCGCTCACCGCCACCCGACGGGACCACAACCAGCCACCGGCCCGACAAACCCAGACCCGCACCCGACCCGGCCCCCACCGGACGCCACACCGCCCGATAACGCCAGCCCTCCACCTCAGACCGCTCACGCTGCCCTCGGCGCCACGACGCCAAAGCCGGCACCATTTCACCCAATGAGGCATCACCCGACACCTCCAAAACCCGCGACAACTCCTCCGCATCACCCCGCTCAACCACATCCCAAAAACCGGCATCCAGCACGCCGTCCCCGGAGCCGTGCCGCGCCGAACTCGGCAGCCAGTAACGCTCACGCTGGAAGGCGTACGTCGGAAGGGGAACCTGGCGAGGCGATACGCCGGGCAGTGTCTTCGTCCAGTCCACCGGGGTTCCCTGGACGAACAGTTCGGCCAGCGCACGCAGCGCGGTCACGGTCTGGTCCTGCTCGCGTCGCTGCAACGGCACCACGACACCGGAGGAGTTCGGTGGCGGTGTGGCGGCCGGAGCGGACCGCGCCGTCCATGTAGCCGTTCCAGTAGGGGGAGAACTCGGCGCCCGCCCAGTGCACGCGGTGGTGGGGGCGGTCCCTCCACTGGCCGAAGTCGGTGAGCACGCCGGGGGCGGCGACGGAGGTGGGGCCGCCCTGGGTCCACTGCTCGGCGGTCCAGTCCTGCTCGACGTATTCGACGGTGTCGAAGGCACGGTCCCCGACGACCTGGGCGAAGCAGCGCAGCACCGCGCCGCGGCGCTCGGCGGCCGGGCGGTGGGCCCACTTGCGCCATTCCCGGCCGCCGAGGAAGCCCATCAGGACGCCCGGCCCGCCGTCGGGCGGGGTGTTGTCGAACATCTCGCGGATGGGCGAGCCGCCGCGCAGCAGGCCCATCCCGGACAGCCCGTCCTGGCGCCAGAACGGCTTGTCGTAGACGGCGACACACTTCATGAGGGTGCCGAACGGCAGCCGCTGGAAAAGCTGGTCCTGCTGGGCGGGCAGCAGCGGGTCCCACACGATCCGCGAGGCCACCAGCGGCGGCACGGCGACGATCACCCGCTCGGCCCGCCAGTCACCGGCGTCGGAGACCACGGTGACACCAGTGGCATCCTGGCTGATGCGCCGCACCGGCGCCGACAGGTGGACACGGCCGTCGAGTTCCTCGGCGAGACGCTGGGCGACCAGCTGTGAACCGCCGACGAACCGGCTGTCCTGGGCGCCACCGGTCGTTCCGGTGCCGCGCTCCATGGTGCCGGGGTGGGTCTCGTTGCCGAACGTCGAGACGTACCAGAGGCTGAACAGGGCGGACGCGTCGCGGGCCTCGCCGCCGTAGGCGGAGTTCAGGAAAAGGCTGATCATGTCGACGGCGTCACCGGTGATCTCGGCCTTGCGCAGCCAGGTCTCATAGGTCATGGCGTCCAGCTCACGGGCGTTCGCCGCCTTCCACGGTGCGGCCGGGTCCACCTTGGCCGCGGCCTGGCCGACCCGGGCCAGCGCAATACCCATGTCCGGCAGCGCGAGCAGGTCCGGCGGGGTGTGCCCCGTGAACCGCTTGGCCTTGCCGTCGTTGACGTAGACGGCCTCGCCGGGAATGGCAGCCTGGTAGGTCTCCACGCCGACCTCCTTGGCCAGCGCCAGGATGTGGTCCTGGGTCGGACCCACATACTGCCCGCCGATCTCGGTCACCTGACCGTCGCCGAGGTCGTGGTTGAGCAGCCGGCCGCCCACCCGGTCACGGGCCTCCAGCACGGCCACCGACTTGCCCGCCGCGACGAGTGGTCTGCCCTGGGTCTGATGGAGTCGGATTGCTGGACAATTGACGATCCAGCAGCTTCCGGAGGCCGTGATGCCCCGCAGATATCCGCCCGAATTCCGCCGCAAGGTTCTCGATCTCGTCGCATCCGGAAGGAAGGTCGCTGAGGTCGCCCGGCTCCTGGGCATCAGCGACCAGACGATCTATGTCTGGCGTCGCCAGTACCTCATCGATACGGGGCAGTTGCCCGGCACGAACAGCAGCGACCTGTCCGAGCTCGCTGCGGCCCGCAAGCGTATCGCCGAGCTGGAGGCTGAGGTGGCCATCCACCGGCGGGCTGCCGAACTGCTGGGTGAGGTGACGTCCCCAAAAGACGGTTCGAAGCCATCCGCGTGATGGCCCGTGAGCACCTTCCGGTGCAGCTGGCCTGCCGGGTGCTGCATGTCGCCGAGTCCGGGTACTACGCCTGGCGGGACCGTCCGCCGTCGAACCGGCTGGTCAAGCACGCGTGGCTGACCGAGGCCATCGTGGGCATCCACACCGCCTCCCGCGGTACCTACGGCTCCCGCCGGGTGCACGCCGAGCTCCGTCTGGGCCTGAGCATCCATGTCAGCCACGGCACCGTGGAACTGCTGATGCAGCGCGCCGGCCTGCACGGCCTGCCCGGCAACCGGCGCCACCGCGCCAAGCACGTGACCCCGTCCGTCACCGACCTGGTGGAGCGCAACTTCACCCGTCACGCCCGCGACCAGTTATGGGTCACGGACATCACCGAGCACCCCACTCTGGAAGGAAGGGTGTACTGCGCGGTCGTCCTGGACACGTTCTCCCGACGCGTGGTGGGCTGGTCGATCGACGCCTCGCCCACTGCGGCCCTGACCACCAACGCCCTGGCCATGGCCATCGGCAACCGCTCCCCGCGGCCGGGTGGCACCATCATCCATTCCGACCACGGAGTGCAGTTCGGGTCCTGGGCGTTCACCCAGCGCGCGAGGGCCTCCGGCCTGCTGCCCTCGATGGGCTCCATCGGGGACTGCGTGGACAACGCGATGATGGAGTCCTTCTGGGCCCGGGTCCAGGTTGAACTGCTCAACCGCAGACGGTGGCGAACGCGTCTGGAGCTGTCCACCGCACTCTTTGAGTACCTGGAAATCTTCCACAACCGACAGCGCAGGCATTCCGCGCTGGGCATGCTCAGTCCGGTGGAGTACGAACTCCGCACCCCGCCGGTAGCCTGAAACCAGGCAACTCGACTCCACGCAACTCGGGACAGTCCGGAGCCTCCACGACCCCGCATCCCTCTACCCGAACGCCACCACCACCACCGACCTGCCCACCTACCCCTTCCAACACCAGCGCTACTGGCTCGAGGCCCTCCCGGCGGATGCTCACGGGGATGACAGCGGCCATCCGTTGCTGGGGACGGCCGTAGCTCTGGCCGGTACCGACGAGGTGCTGTTCTCGGGCCGGGTGTCCCTGCGTACCCATGCCTGGCTTGCCGACCACCGGGTCCTGGGCGTGCCGGTGCTGCCCGCGGCGGCCGTCGTGGAGGCGGTGGTCCAGGCCGGGGATCTCGTCGGCGCACGCGCGGTGGCGCAGCTCGATGTGACGGGTCCGCTGGTCCTGCCCGAGGAGGGCGAGGTCCTGCTCCAGCTGCGGGTCGGCGCGCCCGACGAGTCCGGGCGTCGTCCGCTGGCCCTGTACGCCCGGTCGGACGAGCCCCAAGCCTCGTGGGCCCCGCACGCCGAGGGCCTGTACGACGCCGAAGACGGTCCGTCGGACGTTCGGGCCGACGAGGGCGCGGCGGCCGAGCACACCGCCGAGGTCCGGCTCCCCGACGGGCTCCTCGGGGAGGCAGCCGGGTACGGGCTGCATCCCGCGCTGCTCGATGCGGCGGTGTCCGGCCTGCCCGGCGCCGTGGGCACGGACACCGTTCCGGTCGCCGCCCAATGGCGTGGGGTGCGGCTCCATGCCACGGGGGCCACCGTCGTCCGGGTGCGGGCCACGCGGACCGGGGAGCGGTCCTTCCGGCTCGACCTCGCCGATGCCGTCGGCGACGCGGTGGCATCAGTCGCCTCGGTCACCTTCGAGGAGGTGCCGGGCGAGCGGTTCGCAGCGGTTCCCGGTGGAATCCCGCGCGACGCGCTGTTCCGCCTGGACTGGTTGCCGGCCGACCTCCGTGAGCCGGACGAGCCGTCCACCTGGACGGTGCTGGACGCTCCGGAGGACATCGCCACGGCCGCCGAGGCCGCCGTCGGCGCCGGTGCCGACGCCGCGCTGCTGTCCTGGCCCGCCGCCGGGGACGACACGGTCACCGCCACGCACTCCGCGACCCGGCGGGCCCTGGACCTGGTGCGCGGGTGGCTGGCCGACGACCGGCTCGAGAAGACCCCCCTGCTCGTCCTCACCTCCGGAGCCGTCGCCACCACCGAGCCCGCTCTACTTCATGTGCATCCACATCCCCCGAGTGCCCTCAGACAGGACCGATACGCACACCTAACGGAGCCCTACTAGATGAATGAGTCCGATGTTTGTGCTGGCCGCGACCATGGCGAAGGGCGCCCGTTGGCTCGTGTGTGACTACCAGCCTGGACGCCCTTCTTGCGGCACTGTACGTGTTCATCGACGACCATGTGGCCCCCCGCCGCCGGATCGGCGACCCCCGAAACTGACGGACGCCGAACTGCTGTGCCTCGCGGTCGCACAAGTGCTGCTGGGCTTCCCCTCGGCCCGGCACTGGATTCGCTTCGCCCACGCCCGGCTGGGACACCTCTTTCGCTACCTGCCCCAGCAGTCCGCCTACAACAAGCGCCTCAACGCCGCCGGACCGCTGATCAGCCGCGTGATCGAAGCTCTGGCCAGGCAGGTGCCGACGTGGAACGACGACCTGCGGCTGATCGACTCCACTCCGCTGCCCTGCGCCGCCTCCCGCGAGACCGTCAAACGCTCCGACCTGGCCGGCCACGCCGGATACGGCTACTGCCGAAGCCACTCCCGCTTCTTCTGGGGATTCCGGCTCTACCTCCTCACCACGGCCGAGGGCATGCCCGTGTCCTGGTGCCTGGCCCACCCGAAACTGGGCGAGCGGGAGGTGATGACCGCGCTGCTGGAACGCGACCACCACCTCATCCGCAGCGGGCAGGTGATCCTCGCGGACAAGGGCTTCGCCGGGCGGGAGTTCGAAGCGTTCCTCACCGAGCGCCTGGGCGTCCACCTGGTGCGGCCGGACCGCAAAGACGAGCCGGTCCGGCACGGTCGCCTGGCCCACGTCCGCCAGTGGATCGAGGCTGTCTTCGACACCCTCAAAGGCCAGCTCAGCCTGGAACAACACGGCGGCAGAACTCCGGCCGGAGTCTTCGCCCGCACCGGACAACGACTCCTCGCCCTCGCCGCTGGCATCTGGCACAACTGGACCACCGGCGCCAAGATCAAACGATCCCTCATCGCCTACGACCACTGAGAACATCGGACTCATTCATCTAGCCGCAATACCGGTGACTTTGGGGCTTTCGGGTCGTTGGGTGTGGTGTGCCAAGGCCCGGACAGGTGAAGCCGTCGTAGTTCGACGAAGTCGGTGAGCAGGCGGCGCAGGGTCAGCGGACGGTCGACGGGCAGGGCGCCCCGGCTGCGGCGGCGGGCACGCAGCCGGACCGTGCGGTCCAGGTCGAGGCCGAAGCGGTCGGCCACCCGCTGGACGAGGTCGTGCGGGTTGCTCGGCAGGACGGCGATGTGGTCTCCGGTGCGGTAGGTGACGCCCTCGGGCAGCCGCAGCCTCAGGAACCGCTTGGAGCGGCCCAACCCGTGGTTCATGTCGACCAGTTCGTGCGCGTCGAGCACCTCCATGGGCTGGACGCCGTGCCGTGCCGCGAGGCCGCCGATGACCGAGTCGGTCGCGTCCTCAAGCTCGTACAGTCCCGCTTCCCGGTCGTCCTCCGACTCCGCGGCGGTCGCTTCCCCGGCGGCCCCGTACCGCTCCAGCAGGGCGGTCCACAGGTCGCCGGTCCAGCGGTCGACGGTGCCGGCGAAGTCACCGGCGGCGTCCGCGGCGCCGCGCTCCAGCAGTGAGGTGGCGCCCGCGGCGGTGAGCCGCTCGTCGATGAGGGTGGGGACGCGCTGGTAGGTGGCGGCCCAGTTGCGGTCGCCGACACCGAGTACGGCGTACTCGAGGCCGTCGAGCGCGCCGGGCTCCAGGCCCTCCAGCCAGGCGACGAAGTCCGTGGCGTCGTCGGTGGGGCGGCCGTTGTAGGAGGCGGCCACGATCACCACCGGCCCGCCATCCGCGGAAAGCTTGTCCACGGCGTCGTTGAGGGACGCAACAGACGGGGTGAACCCGCGCTCGTCGCCGTCCGAGGCCAGGTCGCGGGCGATGCCGGCGCAGGTGCCCAGGTTGGAGCCGTGCAGCAGGGTCAGCGCGGTCCCGGTGGCGCGCCGGACAGCGGGCCGGTCCTGGCCGGCGGGGGCGTTGCCCGCGGCGAGGGCCGCGGCGGTGGGCAGGCGGCGCTCGCCGCTGGTGCGCCGGGCGAGGTTCAGGGTGAACTCGTCGGGCTTGAGGGTGAGGGACTGCTTGATCTTCAGCTGGTAGTTGGTGTGGTCGATCAGGCGGTAACGGTGGATCACCAGCGCGAGGACCAGCGCGCTGGTCCTCGCGCTGGTGATCCACCGTTACCGCCTGATCGACCACACCAACTACCAGCTGAAGATCAAGCAGTCCCTCACCATCAAGCCCGACGAGTTCACCCTGAACCTCGCCCGGCGCACCAGCGGCGAGCGCCGCCTGCCCACCGCCGCGGCCCTCGTCGCGGGCAACGCCCCCGCCGGCCAGGACCGGCCCGCTGTCCGGCGTGCCACGGGGACCGCGCTGACCCTGCTGCACGGCTCCAACCTGGGCACCTGCGCGGGCATCGCCGGCGACCTGGCCGAGGACGGCGACGAGCGCGGGTTCACCCCGTCTGTTGCGTCCCTCAACGACGCCGTGGGCAAGCTTTCCGCGGGTGGCGGGCCGGTGGTGATCGTGGCCGCCTCCTACAACGGCCGCCCCACCGACGACGCCACGGAGTTCGTCACCTGGCTGGAGGGCCTGGAGCCCGGCGCGCTCGACGGCCTGCAGTACGCCGTACTCGGTGTCGGCGACCGCAACTGGGCCGCCACCTACCAGCGCGTCCCCACCCTCATCGACGAGCGGCTCACCGCCGCGGGCGCCACCTCACTGCTGGAGCGCGGCGCCGCGGACGCCGCCGGTGACTTCGCCGGCACCGTCGACCGCTGGACCGGCGAGTTGTGGACCGCCCTGCTGGAGCAGTACGGGACCGCCGCAGACATACAGGAGACCGAGCCGGCCGCCGACCAGGAGACGGGCCTGTACGAGCTTCAGGACACCACCGACTCGGTCATCGGCGAGCTCGCGGCACGCCACGGCGTGCAGCCGATGGAGGTCCTCGACGCCTACGAACTGGCCGACATGGAGCATGAGCTGGGCCGCTCCAAGCGCTTCCTCAAGCTGCGGCTGCCCGAGGGCGTCACCTACCGCACCGGAGACCACATCGCCGTCCTCCCGAGCAACCCGCACGACCTCGTCCAGCGCGTGGCCGACCGCTTCTCCCTCGACCTGGACCGCACGGTCCGGCTCCGTGCCCGCCGCCGCAGCCGGGGCGCCCTGCCCGTCGACCGTCCGCTGACCCTGCGCCGCCTGCTCACCGACTTCGTCGAACTCTAGGGCCTGTCTTCAGTTGTGATCAACAGGCTTGCAGAGGCTGCCGATCCAGATGGTTGCTGCGCGGAGATGGAGTCCGGCGAGGTAGCTCTCGGGCGTTTTGTCGTAGCGGGTTGCGATGCCGCGCCAGTCCTTCAACCTGTTGATGGCCCGCTCGACCGTGTTGCGGCCGCGGTAGAGGTCCGTGTCGTGAGTGACGGGCCTGCCGCCCCGGCTGCCCTTCTTCCTGCGGTTGGCGGCCTGGTCCTTCTTCTCCGGGATGACCGCTTTGATGCGGCGTTTGCGCAGGTGCGCGCGGTTGGCACGGGACGAGTAGGCCTTATCGCAGGCGACGGCGGCGGGCCGGGTACGGGGACGGCCGACGGGCAGGCGGACCCGTACCTTGCTCAGCACCGCGAAGAATTGGGGGCTGTCGGCGGCCTGCCCGGCGGTCAGCAGGAGCGCCATCGGCCGGCAGCGCCGGTCGGCGGCCAGATGGATCTTGCTGGTCAGTCCGCCACGAGACCGGCCGAGCAGGGCGGCCTTCAGACGGGCCCGCCGCCTGCGGCGGATGCGTCGGCGTTCGGCGCCGATCGGATCGCTTTCGCCGTCCTGCCCGTCTTGTTCCTCGGACGCTCCCCCTTTTGCGATGCTGCCTCCTCGAGCGCAGCCAGAGTCTCCTCGCTGACCCGCATGCCGGCCGCGTCATGATGAGCCCGTGCCGTGGTGGAGTCCACGCTGACCAGGGACATGTCGATCTCACCCCTGCGGGCGGCCTCGGCAATCGCCTCTTCCAGGAGGGCCTCGAAGACACCCGCGTCTCGCCACCTCATGAAGCGGTTGTAGACCGTCTGCCAGGCGCCGAACCGCTCGGGCATCTCCCGCCACTGGCTGCCGGTGCGGAACCGCCAGATCACCCCCTCGAACTGCTCCCGCAGCCGCTCGGGGTACGGGCCGAACCTGCCCACCGGCACGAACGGCCCGATGAACTCCCACTCATCGTCAGTGAGTTGCGCACGCGTCACACCACAGTCCTACCGGACCGGCACTCATCCCGGGTTTGATCACAACTGAAGACAGGCTCTAGCACCAATGCGTCGTCGACCGCACCGTGCAGAACCGGATCGCCGACGAGCACAGCCGCTCGACGGTGAAGAACACCATCGCCGTCCTGGTCCGCGCCATGGAGCAAGCCGTCCGTGACGGCATCATCAAGGTCAACCCCGCCCGGGTGACCGGCCGGCAGAAACTCTACAAGCAGGCCGAGGACGAACTCCTCGACCCACGCACGCTGCCCCTGCCCGACTGGGAGACCCTCCTCGCTCTGGCCGACGCACCCGTGGCCGCCTCCCACGACCACTACCGCGGCTGGGGAGATGCCGTCCCCTTCGCCGCCTGCACCGCCGCCCGGATCGGCGAGGTCTCGGGATGCCGCGTCGGCGACATCGACACCAGCCAGTGGATCTGCACCGTGCGGCGTCAGACCACATTCACGCCCGGCGGGCTGACCGACAAGGGCACCAAGGGCACCAAGGGCAAGCGAGCCCGCAAGATTCCCATCGTCGAGGAGATCCGCCCCCTCGTCGCCCAGCGCATCCTGTCCGCCGGCCCCGATCCCGACGCCCGCCTGTTCACCGGCCCGCGCGGCGGACGCATCTCCACCGCCGTCCTGCGCGACGCCACACACTGGGACGACGTGGTCACCAGACTCGGCTACGAGCACCTGCGCCGCCACGACCTCCGGCACACCGGACTGACCTGGTTCGCCGACGCCGGAGTCCAAGTGCACGTCCTCCGCAGGATCCCCGGCCACGGCTCACTGACCACCACCCAACGCTACCCGCACCCGCACGTACACAAAATCACGGCCGCCGGCGCAGCGCTCTCCGCCCACCTCAGCGTGCTGCGCGCACCGCGCTCCCTACCGAGCCCGATCGTCATGACCCGCTGACCCCGCTCAAGGACGCCGGTCCCCAACTGGTCCCCAAGAATGATCAAGGGCCGGTTTCGGATGCCTCCGAAACCGGCCCTGACCTGCGACTCATACGAGTCGGGACGACAGGATTTGAACCTGCGACCCCTTGACCCCCAGTCAAGTGCGCTACCAAGCTGCGCCACGTCCCGTTGCAGCCCGCCGCGGGCGGTTTCCTTGTACTTCACGCTCATGTCGGCGCCGGTGTCCTTCATGGTCTTGATGACCTTGTCGAGGGAGACCTTGTGGGTGCCGTCGCCGCGCATGGCCATGCGGGCGGCGGTGACGGCTTTGACGGCGGCCATGCCGTTGCGTTCGATGCAGGGGATCTGGACGAGGCCGCCGACGGGGTCGCAGGTGAGGCCGAGGTTGTGTTCCATGCCGATCTCGGCGGCGTTCTCGACCTGTTCGGGGCTGCCGCCGAGGACTTCGGCGAGGGCGCCGGCGGCCATGGAGCAGGCGGAGCCGACCTCGCCCTGGCAGCCGACCTCGGCGCCGGAGATGGAGGCGTTCTCCTTGAAGAGCATGCCGATGGCGCCGGCGGCCAGCAGGAAGCGGACCACTCCGTCCTCGTCCGCGCCGGGGACGAAGTTGATGTAGTAGTGCAGGACGGCGGGGATGATGCCGGCCGCGCCGTTGGTGGGGGCGGTCACCACACGGCCGCCCGCCGCGTTCTCCTCGTTCACGGCCATCGCGTAGAGCGTGATCCACTCCATGGAGCGGGCCAGCGGGTCGCCCTCGGCGCGGAGTTGGCGGGCGGATACGGCGGCGCGGCGGCGGACGCGCAGGCCGCCGGGCAGGATGCCCTCGCGGGACATGCCGCGTGAGACGCAGGCCTGCATCACCCGCCAGATGTCGAGGAGGCCGGAGCGGATCTCCTCCTCGGTGCGCCAGGCGCGTTCGTTCTCCAGCATCAGCGCGGAGATCGACAGGCCGGTCTCCTTGGTGAGGCGGAGCAGCTCGTCGCCGGTGCGGAAGGGGTACTTCAGGGCCGTGTCGTCGAGTTTGATGCGGTCCGCGCCGACCGCGTCCTCGTCCACGACGAAGCCGCCGCCGACGGAGTAGTAGGTCTTCGTCAGCAGTTCCGTCCCCGTCGCGTCGTACGCCCACACGGTCATCCCGTTGGCGTGGTACGGCAGGGTCTTGCGGCGGTGCAGGACCAGATCCTTGTCGAAGTCGAAAACACGATGACACTCGCCGTCCGTTACACAGCCGCTCGTACCTTGGACACGGCTGCCGTACTCAGTGCGCGGCCCGGTCCGGGTGAGGTGGAGCTGGCTCCCGCCTTTGTCGGTATCTGTGGCACCGATCTGCACATCTTCCACGGTGACATGGACGCCCGGGTCCATACGCCCGCTGTCCTGGGGCACGAGATGTCCGGCCGTGTCGTGCGGGTCGGCCCTGGCGTGGAGGGCTGGGAGGCCGGGGACGCGGTGACCGTGATGCCGCTGCGCTGGGACGGCACCTGCCCGGCCTGCCGAGCCGGCCACCAGCACATCTGCCAGCAGCTGGACTTCATCGGGATCGACTCCCCGGGCGCGATGCAGCAGCGCTGGACCGTGCCCGCCTCGACGCTCATCCGGCTGCCCGAGTCGCTGTCCCTGGACCGGGCCGCGCTCGTCGAGCCGACGGCGGTCGCCGTGCACGACGTGGGCCGGGCCGAGGTCGCCGAGGGCGAGAAGGTGGTTGTGGTCGGCGGCGGCCCGGTCGGCATTCTGATCGCGTTGGTCGCGCGGGCTGCGGGTGCGAAGGTCCGGGTGGTGGAGCTGAGCGCCCACCGTCGGCTGCTCGCCGGGGAGCTGGGACTGACGGCCTGGGACCCGATGGCGGCCGACGTACCGGGGCTGGTCGGGGAGTGGACCGGGGGCGCGGGGGCGGACGTCGCCTTCGAGGTGTCCGGCGCGGCGGGTGGTGTGGACACGGCGGTCGATGTGCTGGGCGTGCGCGGCCGGCTGTGTCTGGTCGCCATCCACCCCCGGCCCCGTGAGGTGAACCTGCACCGTTTCTTCTGGCGCGAACTCACCCTCGTCGGTGCCCGGTTGTACGACCGGTCCGACTTCGAGCGCGCCGTGGCCTTGGTCGCGGACGGCACGATCCCCACCGAGCGGCTGATCAGCAAGGTCGTGCCGCTCACGCAGGCGCCGGCCGCTTTTGAGGCCCTGGAGGGCGGCGGTGATGTGATGGCCGGTGAGTCATGCGTTTCATTCGGTGTTGATGGAGCCGATGCTGGAGGAGTTCCGGCGGGTTGTGGAGGGGGTGTCGTTCGCTCCGGCGCGGTACACGGTGGTGTCGACGCTGTCGGGTGGTGTGGCGGGTGCGGAGTTCTGCACGCCGGAGTACTGGGTGCGTCAGGTGCGGGAGGCGGTCCGGTTCGCTGATGCGGTGCAGTGCCTGGCCGGACAGGGCGTGTCGGCGTTCCTCGAGGTGGGGCCGGATGCCGCGCTGAGTCCGATGGCCGCACGGTGCCTGGACGACGGGGCCGCTGTGGTGCCGTTGCAGCGGCGGGAGCAGGACCAGACGACGACCGCGCTGCGTGCGCTGGCCGAACTGTTCGTCCAGGGAACCCCGGTGGACTGGACGAAGACACTGCCCGGCACCTCACCTCGCCAGGTTCCCCTGCCCACCTACGCCTTCCAGCACGAGCGTTACTGGCCTGCCGCGGTAGCGGGCAGCAAGAGTGCCGCCACCGACTTCGGGCCGGATGCCGGTTTTTGGGATGTGGTTGAGCGGGGTGATGCGGAGGAGTTGTCGCGGGTTTTGGAGGTGTCGGGTGATGCCTCGTTGGGTGAGGTGGTGCCGGCTTTGGCGTTGTGGCGCCGGGGGCGGCGTGAGCGGTCTGAGGTGGAGGGCTGGCGTTATCGGGCGGTGTGGCGTCCGGTGGGGGCCGGGTCGGGTGCGGGTCTGGGGTTGTCGGGGCGTTGGCTGGTCGTGGTCCCGTCCGGTCGCGGTGAGCGGAACGACATCCGTGAGGTGTTGGCTGCTCTGAGTGCGGCTGGTGCGGAGGTTGTGCCGGTCGAGGTGAACGTGGGTGGCCTTGACCGGGCTGAACTGGCTGTCCAGCTGCGGGAGTTGGCGGACGGTCCGGTGGGTGTGGTGTCCCTGCTGGCGTTGGGGGATGACGCTGGGTTTGTGCCGTCGGTGGGTGCGTTGGTGGTTGTGCAGGCTCTGGGTGATGCCGGACCGGCTTCTACCCGGCGCTCACGTGGATGTCGTTCGTGATCGCGGGCATGGCCCTGGGCCGCCTCGACCTGTCCTCCGGCACCGTTCAGAAGCGCCTGGCCGCGCTCGGCGCCTCCCTCACCGCGGCCGCCTACGGCATGTCCCTGCTGCTCGCCGGATCGGGCGCGTTGAGGAGCCTCGCGGAAGACGGGTCGTCGTCCGGCAGCTCCGGGGCGATGCCCCCCGCCAGCGGTTCGATGTCCCCGGACGGGGGGTCGTTCCCCGAGATGTCCGCGTCGTTCCTGCTGAAGGCCGGGCCGCACAGCGGGACCACGTTCGACATCATCGGCAGCGTGGGCGTCGCGATCCTCGTGATCGTGGGCGCGACGGTGCTCATTGACCGCCTGCCGCGACTGCGCCGCCTGGCGAAGCCGGTCATCGCCGTGGGCACCATGTCCCTGACCGCCTACGTCGGCCACTTCCTCGCCCAGTCCCTGCTGCCCGCGGCCCCCGGCACCGACACCCCAGGCTCCTGGATACCCGTACTCACCTACATCCTGGGCGCGATCGTGTTCGCCGCGATCTGGTCCCGCTTCTTCCGCCGAGGCCCCCTGGAATACCTCCTCAACGCCGCCACCAAGCCGGCGAAGCACATCCGATGAGACCCGGCCGGGGTGGGACGCCCCCTCGCTCCACCCCGGCACCGCCATGCCCGAGCAGTTCCTCATACCCTTCCCAGACTCCGACTCCGAGCCCTTGTCGGCCCTCGACAGGGCGCACTGCGGGCCCTGAAGAAGTCCCGCCCGACATGGAGCCCTCGATCTCACTGCCGAGCGGCTGCGCCACCTCCAAGACGCCTTCTCATCTCCACCAGCACCGACGGCACGAACTTCACCCAGGTCGCCTCCGGCACCTGGGCCGACAACCAGACCCTCAAGGTGGTCGAATGGCCCGCCCGGAACGTCGGCTTCGTGCGGCTCCAGGCGAAAGCGGCCACCGGCGGCTTCCCGGCCCAACACCGAATGGCTGACCGGCAGCGGCCTCACCCTCGAAGACGGGCTGGTCTGCGACGAGTTCTGCGCCGCCGCACCCGGTGTCTACGGCGCAGGTGACGTGGCCCGCTGGCACAACCCGCTCTTCGACACGTCGATGCGGATCGAGCACCGCACGAACGCCGCCGAGCAGGGCATGGCCGCCGCCCGCAACCTCCTGGGCGCCCAGCGGCCGTTCGCACCCGTCCCCTACTTCTGGTCCGACCAGTACGACCTGAAGATCCGCGCCTACGGCTACCTGCGCGGCCACGACGAGATGCGGATCGCCGAAGGAAGCCTTAAAGAACGCAAGTTCACCGCCATCTACCGCACCGGCGACCGCCTCACCGGCGTCCTGTCCATCGGCATGCCACCCAAGAGCACCCTGGCCTGGCGGCAATCCATCGCCCTGCGCGCCCGCTGGCAGGACGCCATCGGCACAACCCGATCTGCCGAACCGGCTCTATAGAAGCCGACGGGGCGAAGGGCTCGTCACCGAGTCGATGAGCAGCAGAGTTTTATGCGCGTCGTCGATTTCACCACCGCTCGGCAGGCGTACTACCAGCCGGGCATCGCAGGTGCGTTCCTGGCCGGCTGTCACCAGCCTCACCAGGCCCCGGACGCACTGCGCCTCGGCCAGGATTACCTGGCGCTCAATATCAACGGCAGCAGCGCAGTTCGACGATCCCGATTCGGTGCAGATCTGCACATTCGGCTGGGGTGCCGCGGCCATGCACACCGCCGCGCCGGACAGCGGACATCTGCCATGGGTTCGGCGAATGGGGGAGTGGTTCGTGCTGCGCCAGCGCCTCGACGGCGCCTGGGCACCGTCGCCGTTCCTGGTGCCCGAACCCGAAACGCTCGGCGTAGGCGTCCAGCCGTATCTCGCGGCGCAAGCGGGGCCTGGCCGTGGACGTCCTCGGCCTGGTCATCGCGGTCGTCGTCCTCGCGGCGAACACCCACGACAACGCCGCGGGCATCCTCCTGCTGGACCAGGTCGCCGAGCACGCCGGCGGCACCGTCCGCAAAGCCCTGGTCGACCAGGGCTTCAAGAACCAGGTCGTCCTGCACGGCGCCGGCCTGGGGATCGACGTCGAGATCGTCGCACGCAACCCGCAGGACAAGGGGTTCGTGCCGCAGCCGAAGCGGTGGAGGGCCGAGCAGACCTACGGGATCCTGATACTGCACCGGCGTCTGGTCCGCGACTACGAGCACCGCCCCTCCTCCTCCGCCTCCCGCGTCTACTGGGCGATGACCCACGTCATGACCCGACGCCTCACCGGCGCGAACGCCCCCACCTGGCGCGAAGAACCGGCGGCGGCAGCGTGAACATCCAGCCCCTGCTCGATGCCCTGGACCTCCAGGCAGACGCCGCCCGGGCCCTGGCCGACGACCTCCGCGCACAGATCGACGGCCTGCAGACCCGGTTGCGGGAGGCCGAGACGCACCTGGAACACCTCGCGATCACACGCAAGACCGTCACCGGCCTCGCCGACCGGCTCCCCGCATCCCCGCCAGAGCTGCCCGAGCACCCGGACTACCCCCGCATCCTCGCCGTCCTCCACCACGCGACCGGGCCGCTGCGGGCCAAGGACGTCTGCGAAGCCCTCGGCCACGAACTGCTGCCGAAGAACGTCGAAGGCACCCGCGCCAAGCTGAAACGCCTGGTCAAACTCGGGATCCTCTCCGAGGCCGACACCGGCAACTTCGCCCGGAAGCAATAGCCGACGGAATCCCCACCAGCGACCTTGCTCCAACCTCAGCCGGAAACGGACATCGCCTTACGAACCGTCCACTACTGCCCGTCGGCGGCGACGTCCCAGTGCTCGATGATCTTTCCGTCGACCACGCGGAAGAGGTCCGCGACGACGTAGTCGGAGCTGAAGACCCACACCAGGTCCCCGTCGGCGAGGGTGTTGCCGAACCGGGTCCCGCCGCCTCCGGTACTGCTGGGCGAGGGGGCGCCCTGCGTGTTCTGCTGGAAGAACTGCTTCAGCGGAGCCGTTCCGTTCGGGACGGCCGGGTTGTGCTGGTAGTACCGCGGATCCCAGCTCTTGTCGATCACGGTCGCGTCACCGTCGGAGAGCTTGCGGTACGCCTCGACCGCGAACTTCCGGTTCTTCTCCTCCTGTTCCTCGGACAGGCTCGGTTCCCCGTTCGGGTACCGGTACACGTCGCTGAACAGCGAGTTCCCGCTGGCCGTCTTCGCCGGCACGGTCTGCGTGATGCCCCAGTGCTCGACCAGCTTGCCGTTGTCGACCCGGAACAGGTCGGCCTTGGCCTGGCCGGTCTCCTCGTTCTCCGGGGTGGCCGACGCGTGCCAGTGCACGGCCACCAGGTCACCGTCGGCGGCCACGTGCTTGACGGTCGCCACCGCACCGGGAATCTTCGCCTGGACGTCCTTGAACTGCTTGACCTGCCCGTCGGCTCCGCCGGGCACCGCCTTGTCGTGCTGCACGTAGTCGGTCGCGACGAGCTCCTTCACGACGTCGGTCTTGTTCTTGTTGAACGCCTCCGAGTACAGGCGCAGAACGAGCTCCTTGTTCTTCTCCTCGGAGGCTGCCGAGGAGCGGGCCGCGGCGGACGTCGTCGACGGGGTGGCCGGGTCGGTGTCGGACGCGCTGCTGCAGGCGGTCGCGAAGCAGGCCACGGCAGCGAGCCAGGGCAGAGTCTTGCGGTATCTCACTTCAGTCTCCTTCTCCAGGGCGTCCAGCGGAAGTTCGGTCCGCATGTGGTTCGCCACCTGCCAGCCGACGATCATCCTCGAGTACACGTCCAGGACGAACGCCACGTACGCCCAGCCCGACCAGGTGCGGACATACGTCATGTCCGCCACCCACAACTGGTCCGGGCGCGAGGCGGTGAGATCGCGGTCGACGAGGTCCGGCGGGCGGGGCGCCGACGGCTCCGGCATGGTGGTGCGGCGCCGCTGCCCGCGGATGACGCCCTCGATGCCCAGCTCGCGCATCAGCCGCTCGATCGTGCACCGGGCCGCCTCGATGCCCTTGCGTCGCAGGGCCCGGGTGATCCGCCGGGCCCCGTAGGTGGCCCCGGACTCGGCGTGGATCTCCTCGATCAGCGGCATGAGCTGCTCGTCGCGGAGCCGGCGGGAGGACTTCGGCCGCTTCTTGCGGGCGAAGTACGTCGACGGCGACAGGTCCAGCACCCGGCAGACGGGATCGACCCCGAGGCCGCGTTCGCGCAGGTGGTCGATCACTTGCTCGGCCTCGTCCGGGGACGGTCGATCCCCTGGGCAAAAAACACGCTGGCCGCTTTCAGGATTTCGTTCGCCCGCTTCAACTCCGCGTTCTCTTTGCGGAGCTGCTTCAGCTCGTCACGTTCGGCGGTGGTCAGCCGGTCGTCGCGCTCGCCGGTGTCGGCCTCGGCCTGGCGCACCCACTGCCGCAGGGCTTCTTTGTGGATGCCGAGGTCCCGGGCGACATGCGCGACCGGGCGGCCGGTGGTGCGGACCTCGCGGACGGCCCGCTCGCGGAGCTCGTCCGGGTACTTACGTGGTGCCGGCACGGCTCGTGGTTCTCCTTCGGGCCAGGATCATAAGCCTGGCTTCAGGGACTCCACGAAACTGGGGTCAGCTCACATGTCACGGGTTGGACGACATCCACATCGGTCAACTCGGCACCGGAGCGGACGATGTCGGTCAGCGACCAGTCCACGAACGGATCAAGCGCGTCCTCACACGCCTGCATGGAGGCGGCGAACACGGGCGAGGCATCCATCAACTCCCGCCCCATACCGGCCCATTGAGCCCCCTGCCCCGGGAACACGAACACCACGCCACCACCCACAGGTGCGACTCGCCCCTGCACCACGGACGCCGGCATCGCATCACCGCTCGCAGCCAACCCCTCAAGGCCGGCGGTCAGTTCCTTGCGCCCCTCGCCCAGGACGACGGCCCGCTGCTCGAAGGCCGTACGAGTCGCCGCCAGCGACCACGCCACATCCACCGGCCGTACGTCATCCCCGGCCGACTCCACGAACGAGGCCAACCGCCCGGCCTGCGCGGCCAGCCCGTCCGCACCGCGCCCGGACACCATCCACGGCACCACACCACCCTCGGCGAACACCGAAGCAGCAGCCGCACCGTCGCCACCGGCCCCAGCCTCCGCCTCGGGCACATCCGCCCCACGCGGCGCCTCCTCCAGCACCACGTGCGCGTTGGTCCCACTGATCCCGAACGACGACACACCCGCACGGCGCGGACGCCCCTCGGCCTGTGGCCACTCCACAGGTTCGGTCAGCAGGGACACCGCACCCGACGACCAGTCCACATGAGGGGTCGGCTCGTCGACGTTGAGGGTCTGCGGCAGCACACTGTGGCGCATGGCCATGACCATCTTGATGACCCCGGCGACCCCGGCGGCAGCCTGCGTGTGCCCGATGTTCGACTTCAACGAGCCCAGCCACAACGGCTGTTCCGCGTCCCTGTCCTGCCCGTAGGTGGCGAGCAGTGCCTGTGCCTCGATGGGGTTCGCCTCGGAGATCCGCGGCGTCACCGAGGAGACCACCACCGGCGTCCACCGCCTGTACGAGATGCAGCGCGACGGCGACCTCCTCTTCCCGGCGATCAATGTGAACGACGCGGTCACCAAGTCGAAGTTCGACAACAAGTACGGCTGCCGCCACTCCCTGATCGACGGCATCAACCGCGCCACCGACGTCCTCATCGGCGGCAAGACCGCCGTCGTGTGCGGTTACGGCGACGTGGGCAAGGGCTGCGCGGAGTCCCTGCGCGGACAGGGCGCCCGCGTGATCGTCACCGAGATCGACCCGATCTGCGCGCTCCAGGCCGCCATGGACGGCTACCAGGTCACGACCCTCGACGAGGTCGTCGACCAGGCCGACATCTTCATCACCACGACCGGCAACAAGGACATCATCATGGCCTCGGACATGGCCCGGATGAAGCACCAGGCCATCGTGGGGAACATCGGCCACTTCGACAACGAGATCGACATGGCCGGCCTGGCGAAGATCCCCGGCGTCGTCAAGGACGAGGTCAAGCCGCAGGTCCACACGTGGACGTTCCCCGACGGCAAGGTGATCATCGTCCTCTCCGAGGGCCGGCTGCTGAACCTGGGCAACGCCACCGGTCACCCGTCGTTCGTGATGTCCAACTCCTTCGCGGACCAGACCCTGGCCCAGATCGAGCTGTTCACCAAGCCCGACGCGTACCCCATCGGCGTGTACACCCTGCCCAAGCACCTCGACGAGAAGGTCGCCCGCCTCCACCTCGACGCGCTCGGCGTGAAGCTCACGACCCTCCGTCCCGAGCAGGCCGCGTACATCGGCGTCGAGGTCGAGGGCCCGTACAAGCCGGACCACTACCGCTACTGAGTCTCGTGCCGCGCCACCACGTCATCCAGGGCCACCTGCAACGCATCGGCGTCCACCGCCTCGGCCAGCCGCAGCACCACCGGGATGTTGTAGGAAGCCCGCTCGGTCTCCTCCATCCGGTTGAGGAACCAGAGCCGGGCCTGTGCGTTCGAGAGCGGAATGCGCGCCGGGCGGGGCTCGGTGCGCACCAGCGGCGGGAGTGCGGTGGCGGGCAGGGCCCCGCCCAGCCGCTCGGCCAACGCGGCCACCGTCGGCGCCTCGAAGACGTCCCGGACACCGACCCCCTCCCCCAACTCGGCCCGAACCGCCCCGACCAGCCGCATCGCCAGCAGCGAATGACCACCGAGGTCGAAGAAGCTCTCGTCGATGCCCGGCTCATGCTCGGCGCCCAGCACCTCGGCGAAGATCCGGCACAGGGCCTCTTCGCGGGGCGTGCGCGGAGCCCTGGCGGTGGCGGTGGTGTAGGTGTCGGGCGCGGGCAGGGCACGCCGGTCGAGCTTGCCGTTGGGGGTGAGCGGGAGGGTGTCGAGCACTACCAGCGCGGAGGGGACGAGGTACACGGGCAGGTGGGCGGCGGCGTACGCCCGCAGCTCGGCCGGATCGAGGCCCGCACCTGTGCCGGTCCCGGTCCCCGCGTCGTCGCTGGGGACGAGGTAGGCGACCAGGCGCTGGTCGCCGGGGTTGTCCTCGCGCAGCAGCACCGCGGCCTGCGCGATATCCGGGCGACGGGTGAAGTGCGCCTCGACCTCGGCGGGCTCGATACGGAAACCGCGCAGCTTGATCTGGTCGTCGGTACGGCCCAGGAACTCCAGCCGCCCCTCACCCCGCTCGTCGTACTGCCAGCGGCCCAGATCACCCGTGCGGTATGTTCGACCTCAAGTACCGCGGCGCTCGCTTCTCCCTCGGCTACGGCGCCTGCCCCGACCTGGAGGACCGCGCCAAGATCGCTGAACTCCTCCGGCCGGAACGCATCGGAGTCCACCTTTCCGAGGAGTTCCAGCTCCACCCCGAGCAGTCCACGGACGCCATCGTGATCCACCACCCCGAAGCCAAATACTTCAACGCCCGCTGAGGAGCCTCTCGTTATGACGACGACCGACACTGTCCAGGACTTCAAGGTCGCGGATCTGTCGCTGGCCGAGTTCGGCCGCAAGGAGATCACCCTCGCCGAGCACGAGATGCCCGGTCTGATGGCGATCCGTAGGGAGTACGCCGAGGCACAGCCGCTGGCAGGGGCCCGCATCACCGGTTCCCTTCACATGACGGTGCAGACCGCTGTCCTCATCGAGACCCTCGTCGCCCTCGGCGCCGAGGTCCGCTGGGTGTCCTGCAACATCTTCTCCACCCAGGACCACGCGGCCGCCGCCATCGCCGCCGCGGGCATCCCGGTCTTCGCCTGGAAGGGCGAGACCCTGGAGGAGTACTGGTGGTGCACCGAGCAGGCCCTCACCTGGCCCGGGCACGTCGGCCCGAACATGATCCTCGATGACGGCGGTGACGCCACCCTCCTCGTCCACAAGGGCGTCGAGTACCGCAAGACAGGCGAGCTTCCGGCCGCCGAGAACGAGGAACTGGCCGTCGTACGCACCCTGTTGGAGAACAGTCCCCTGGACTGGACGCGGATCGCCTCGGAGATCCGCGGCGTCACCGAGGAGACCACCACCGGCGTCCACCGCCTGTACGAGATGCAGCGCGACGGCGACCTCAGGCCATGGCCCAGCACGGGGACAAGGTCGCCTACGTGACCCTGAGCGTGGGCGCCAACGACATCCTGCTCAACTGCGTCAGCCCGGCCGGCACCCTCGACGCGGCATGCCTGAACAGCAAGAGCCAGAGCATGGCGAAGAACCTCGCGCAGATCGCGGGCACGCTCCGCAAGGCGGGCGCGGACAACACCCAGTTCGTGGGCTCGACGTACCACAACCCGTTCCTGGCAGCCTGGCTGCAGGGCGCCCCGGGGCAGCAGGCCGCCAAGGAGTCGGCACCCCTGCTCACGGCCGCCAACGCCGGGATCACCCAGGTGTACAAGTCCACCGGCTTCAAGGTGGCGGACGTGGCCGGGGCCTTCTCCTCGGACGACTTCACCACCCAGGTGAACATGCCCGGCGCGGGCGAGGTACCGGCGAACGTCGCCAAGATCTGCCAGCTGACCTGGGCGTGCACCAAGCAGGACCCCCACCCCAACGCCGAAGGCCACAAGGCCATCGCAGGCACCTTCGCCGCACAGCTCGCCAACACCGACACACCCGGTGAGGACACCTCCCCGACCCCGACCCCGACCCCCAGCGAGCCGGCCACCCCCGAGCCCGGCGAGGACACCGAGCCGAACGACCCGACCACGAACGGCGACCTCGCCGAGACCGGCGGGTCAAGCAGCACTCCCGTCCTCGCGGGCGCGGGTCTCGCGGTCGTAGCGGTCGGCGCCGCCGCCATCTACTTCGCACGCAAGCGCCGCACCAGCGAAGAAAGCTGACAAACAGCCAGCACAACCAACCCGAGCAGCAGGCCGCCCACGACACCGCGGGCGGCCTGCTGCTCGACTCCGAGGGCCTCCTTGCCGGTGGCGTCGATGGTGTCGAGTGCGGTCCGCGCGGTGCGGCGGTCGGTGTCGAAGACGAACCGGGCGAGACCGGTCTGCACGGAGATCACGGACATGTGGTGGGCGACCACGTCGTGCAGTTCGCGGGCGATCCGGCCGCGTTCCTCGGCCACCGCACGCCGGGCCCGCTCGGCCTGCTCCCGGCGCAGCTGCCGGGTCAGCTCGGCCGAGCGGCGGGCGAGCACCCCGAACCGCCACAGCACCGCCGGGTAGACCACGGCCTGCCCCAGGACGGATGGCCAGGAGTCGGTGTGGGTCACCGCGCCCGCGTAGATCCAGACCCCGCCCATCAGGGCCGCGCACGGCACGGAGATCGACACAGGGCGCAGGGAGGCGACGGTGTAGACGGCGAGCATGGGGCCGAAGCTGCACACCACGGGCCAGTAGCCCGCGGTGATGTACACCAGCCAGGTCGCGTGCACGAGCAAGCAGACCACGACAGAGGCCCGGACGCGCAGCACGAGCGGCAGGTGGACCAGGACCACCAGCGCATAGGCGGTCGTATCGAGTGGGTGCTGCCCCTGGCGCGCGGCCTCCGGTCCCAGCAACACGGCCACACTGGTCAGCGCCGCAGCCAGCAGCACGTCGACTGCGAGGGGGCGGATCCGCATCGCAGCAGGGTAAGGCCGGTTCCGGCAGATGGGCGTCAAACTCCTGCGGTACCACGGAAGTTGCAGCAACCGCGCGGCTACCGCGCTGGTCTGCACAGGAGTTCAACCCCGTGTGCGACGCGGGTCGTACGCGGCGGACCGTACGTTCTGGGAACACAAGGACGACGGCAGGAAGTGCAGCTCGATGCGGTCCGGGTGATCGGCGAGCCATGCGCGGACCTTGCGGGAGCGGTGCGCGGAGTGGCCGTCCACGACGAGGTGCACCTTGCGGTCGAAGTGGCCTGCGAGCCGGTCCAGGAAGCGGCACATGACGTCGGCGTCGAAGGTCTCGGTGAACACCATGAAGTGCATGCGGCCCTTGGTGCTGATCGCGGACATCGCGTTGACCGAGAACCGGTTGCCCGAGCGGCGCACGACAGGGGTGCACCCTTTGGCGCCCCAGGTGCGGCCGGTGACCTGGTCGGAACGGATGCCGACCTGGTCGGCGAAGAGCACCTCGCCGCCCTCGGCCTTCGCCCTGGCCCGGATCGCCGGCCAGGTCTCCTCCCGCCAGACACGGACCGCTTCCGCGTCCTGCTCGACGGCCCGCTTGTCCGGACGCTGGAAGGACAGCCCCCAGCGGCGCAGGTACTTGCCCACCCCTTGCTCGGTCAGCCGCACCCGGTACAACTTCGCGATCAGATCCCCGACCCCGGCCCGCGTCCACAGCTGCCCTGCCAGCCCCAGGTCACAGGGGCGGTGATCCAGTACGGCCTGCCGGATCGCCTCCTGCTCGACCGCATCGAGAACCTGATGCTCACCGACCCGGCGTCCACGCGGCTGAGCCACGAGCGCTTCGCGCCCACCTGCCAGCCACTTCGCCCACCAGTTGTCCACGGCCTTGAGCGAGACCTGGAACACCGCCGCGACGTCCTCACGAGTCCGGCCGGCCACCAACGCGGCCACCGCCCGCAGCCGAAGCGGGTGACGGCGCTTGAGCTCACGGATCGCCTCGATGGTGGCGATGCCATCGCCCCGGGACTCCTCCTGACCGGTACAGATCGTGAACGTCAGGGTGTCGATGAGGATGTCCGACTCCAGGATCCCCCAGTTGCCCGTCAGATCGGCGATCAGCCGTTCGGCGATGGCGACCTTCTTCTCCGGCGTACGGGCCTGACCCTCCTCATCGATGGTCAGCGCGATCAGCGCCGCCCCGTGTTCCTGGGCGAGACGGGTGACCTTCGCGAACCGGGACTCCGGGCCGTCACCGTCCTCGTAGTTGACCGAGTTGATGACCGCACGCCCACCGAGCTTCTCCAACCCCGCCTGGATGACCGGCACTTCGGTCGAGTCCAGCACGATCGGCAGCGTGGAGGCGGTGGCGAACCGGCCCGCCAGCTCCGCCATGTCAGCGACACCGTCACGGCCCACATAGTCCACACACAGGTCGAGCATGTGCGCGCCCTCACGGATCTGGTCCCGGGCCATCTCCACACAGTCGTCCCAGCGGCCCTCCAGCATCGCCTCACGGAACTTCTTCGACCCGTTGGCGTTCGTACGCTCCCCGATCGCCAAGTACGAAGTGTCCTGACGGAACGGCACCGTCTGATAGAGGGAAGCCGCCCCCGGCTCGGGACGTGGCTGGCGAGGTGCGGGCGTGAGGTCCCGGACCCGCTCGACAACCTGCCGCAAATGCTCCGGCGTCGTCCCGCAGCAACCACCGATGAGGGACAGACCGTACTCGTGGACGAAGTTCTCCTGGGCGTCGGCGAGTCCCTGGAGGGCCGCACCTCCCAGCCGATCGACTTCATCACCACAAACGGCCGTTCCACGGCCTGAGTCAGAAAGAGAAAACCCATGACCCTGACCATCGGCGCGCTGAGGGCTGAGCCCGGCCAGAAGACCCGCGGGAGCCTGCCCGCCGACCTGGGCACCACGACGGTGGAGGTTCCCCTGATCCTCGTCAATGGCTCCCGCCCGGGCCCGAGGGTCGTGATCACCGGTGGTGTCCACGGCGGCGAGTTCATCGGCGTCGACGCCACCACCCGCCTGGCCGGGCTGCTGGAACCGGACGAGGTCGCCGGCCAGGTGGTGATCTGCCCCGTGGCCAATCCGCCGGCCGTCTACGGGGGCAGGCTCAACATCTCCCCGCTGGACGGCGTCAACATCAACCGCGTCTTCCCCGGCGACAAGGACGGCGGCCCCACCGACCGGATGGCGGCCTGGCTGTTCGAGCACCTGATCGACGGCGCCGACGCCTACGTGGACCTGCACAGCGGCGGCATCGACCAGCATCTGCTCGACTTCGTCGGCTACCGCCTGACCGGCGACGACGCTCTGGACGCGAAGAACAGGGCGATGGCCCACGCGGTCGGATACGAGCTGGTCATCTTCGGCACCAGCGCCGACGGCGGCAACAGCCACGCCGCGGCGAACCGGCAGGGTGTCCCCGCGATCCTCGTCGAGACCGGCCAACTCGGCGACCGCGACCCCGCCACCGTGCGCAGGCTGCTCGACGCCCTGTACCGTCTCCTGCACCACCTCGGTGCCATCGAGGCGTCCCCCACCGAGACCGTGTGCCATGACCACCACGGGGCGCCGACCCCCGCCCTCGGGCAGGTACAGCCAGGCGTGACACTCGTCCGGCCCCGAAGGAAACGTCACATTCAATCGGTCGGTCATCGGACCTCCGTAACACGGCTCGCATCGTTGGGCTCGCGGATACTTGGAACTGCTTCCAATGTTGGAAGTTAATCCAACATTGCGGGGCTGTAAAGCAAACCGACGGCAACGAACCCGTCACGTCTCCGCTGGGTTCTGAGCCACGCCCTACTTCAGCGCCGCACCGGGCGAAGAACGGCCGACGGTTCGAGTGCGCGGGGTGTGTCCGACAGGTGATCGCTCGGGGCCAGGCCGAGCTGTGCCCTTTGACGTGCCGAGGGGGCGGCGCAAGCTTGCCCCCTATTGGGGGCGGACGAGGATTTGTGGGACGCAGCCCGCGAGGCGCGCCTGATCCCGCCGACGCTGCTGATCGACGTCCCCGACGACGCGGAGATCACCCGCGAGGAGATCTTCGGACCGGTGCTGACCATCCACCCCTACGACGATCTGGCCGAGGCGATCGCGTTCGTCAACGACCGTCCGGCCGCTCTGGCGGCGTATTGGTACGGCGAGGACGGCGACGACTTCCGCCGCTTCCTGCAGCACACCACCTCCGGCGGTGTCACCCGCAACGACGGCCTCCTGCACGCCTCCCTCAGCAACGCCCCGTTCGGCGGAGTGGGAGGCTCCGGCACAGGCGCCTACGGCGGCAAGGCCGGCTTCGACGAGTTCACCTACCGGCGCACCACCACCAGATCCCACAACTCACCCGGCGAACCCACCCCACCCGGGAAACGGCACGCCATACCCACGATCACCACCGGATCGTCCGTCAACGGCATCGTGCGCACGGGGGTTTGGGCCGCCGCCTGAGGCGTCCCCGACCACTCGGTCCAGAGGTGAGCTGCGAGTTCGTTCGGGGTGGGGTAGTCGAACACCAGTGACGGGGGCAGTGCAAAGCCGGTCTCCGCGCCCAGACGATTGCGGAACTGCACCGCGGACAGGGAGTCGAAGCCCAGATCCTTGAACGCACGCCCGGGTACGACCGTCTCCACCGACGCGTGCCCCAACACCAGCGCAGCCTGCTCCCGAACCAGTGCGAGTAGCAGCGCCCGCTGGTCCGACTCCGACTGCCCCGACAGCCGGGCGCGTAGATCATCGGAGCCCACATCCGCCGTGGGCTCCGCCTTCCGGGCCGCCTGGACCTGCGGAACCTCGTCGAACAGGGCACTGCTGCGGCTGCGGGTCAAGGCCAGCAGGAAACGTTCCCAGTCGACCTCGGCGACCGTGAGCAGCCCCTCGTCCTCGGCGATCACACGCCCCAGCTCACGCATCGCGCCCGACGCTCGCATCGGCTTCACGCCCAGCCGCCGCATACGCCCGGCCACCGCCTCATCAGCAGCCATCCCGGCATCCGCCCACGGACCCCACGCCACACACGAGCCGACCAGCCCCCGCGCACGCCGCCGCTCGACCAACGCCTCCAACGCGGCATTCGCCGCCGCATAGTTGCCCTGACCCTCACCAGGAGTTGCCGCTCGCCCTGTCGCACGACGACGAGGAGATGGTGTTCTCCGGCAGCGCGGTCGTCGACTGGGACAACACCACCGGGTTCGGCACGAAGAAGAACCCGCCCATGGTGGCGATCTACACCAGCGCCTACAAGAACGGCGGCAAGCAGGCCCAGTCGCTCGCCTACAGCACCGACCGCGGCCGCACCTGGACCAAGTACCAGGGCAATCCCGTCATCGACATCGGCTCCAACAACTTCCGCGACCCCAAGGTCCAGTGGCACGCACCCACCAAGAGCTGGCTGATGACCGTGTCGCTGTCCGCCGAGCACAAGGTGCAGTTCTACTCGTCCAAGAACCTCAAGGACTGGAAGCTGCTCAGCGAGTTCGGGCCGGCCGGTGCGACGGGCGGCGTCTGGGAGTGCCCCGACCTGTTCCCCCTCGCGGTCGACGGCGACAAGGACAACATCAAGTGGGTCCTGGTCGTCAACATCAACCCCGGTGGTATCGCCGGTGGTTCGGCCGCCCAGTACTTCATCGGCGATTTCGACGGCGAGAAGTTCACCGCCGAGGACAAGGACAGCTACACCCCGCCCACCGGCACGGTGATGCAGGGCTTCGAGGGCACCGACTTCGGTGAGTGGGCGGCCACCGGCACCGCCTTCGGCCAGGGACCGGCAACCGGTGCGGTGGACGGGCAGGGAGCCGTCTCCGGCTTCGACGGCAAGGGCCTCGCCAACAGCTTCCACGGCGGCGACGGCACCACCGGCACCCTCACCTCCCCCGAATTCACCCCATCGAGGCACAGGCACTGCTCGCCACCTACGGGCAGGACAGGGACGCGGAACAGCCGTTGTGGCTGGGCTCGTTGAAGGCCAACATCGGTCATCTTCAGGCGAGTTCGGGTGTCGCCGGGGTCATCAAGATGGTCATGGCGATGCGCCACGGTGTGCTGCCCAGGCTGCTGCACCTGGACGAGCCGACGCCGCACGTCGACTGGTCCTCCGGAACGGTGGAACTCCTCGCGGACACCCAGCGGTGGCCCGAGACGGATCGCCCGCGTCGTGCGGGTGTCTCGTCCTTCGGCGGCAGCGGGACGAACGCGCATGTGCTGCTGGAGGAGGCCCCGGCGCCTGGCACCGCCGACACGGAGGAGACCTCGGAGCCCGCCGATGACGCTGCCACCGCTTCGGTGTTCGCCGAGGGGGGTGTGGTGCCGTGGGTCGTGTCCGGGCGCGGTGCGGACGGGCTGGCCGGGCAGGCCGGGCGGCTCGCCGCGTATGCGGAGTCGGCCGGGGATGACGTACGGCCGGTGGATGTTGCCTGGTCGCTCGCGGCGACTCGTACGGCCTTCGAGCACAGGGCGGTCGTCCTCGGGGCCGAACGGGGTGAACTCGTCGAGGGGCTTGGCACCTTGGCCTCCAGCAACGGCACGGCTCCCGGATCGGTGACCGGGAGCTTCGATGTCGCCCCTGATGGGGTGGTGTTCGTGTTCCCGGGGCAGGGGGCTCAATGGGCCGGTATGGGGCGGGAGTTGATGGATGCCTCGCCCGTGTTCGCCGCGGCGGACGCGTCTACATCTGCGGTGACGGCCGCCGCATGGCCCCCGCCGTGCGGGAGGCGTTCATGGCGATCTACCGCGACCGCACGGGCAGCGGTGATGACGAGGCGAGCGCCTGGCTGGCCGCCCTGATCGAGTCCGGCACTTACGTCGAGGACGTCTGGGCCGGCTGACCACCCAGGGTGCGGTGGCCGGCGCCACCGCACACCCCGCCGACCGACAGGGCCACGGACGGCCCCCTCCCCCCACGTTCGTGGCCCTGTCTCCTTCGCAACGTCCTCCCGCCCCTCCTGAACTCGTGAGGCCTCATGCTTGTCGCACACTCGGCGCGCCGCCGGGGAACGGTCGCAGTCCCCAACTCCTCGCAGAGGAGCGGTCGGTGAACGCGCGCAGCGGCTCCGCCCTGACCTTCGGCGTGGCGGTCGCCCTCATCGCCGGAGTGACCCTGGGCAACGGCGGAGCGAACGTGATGCCCGTCTTCGTCGACGACTTCGCCTCACGCTTCGCGCTGTCGGACTCCGCCGCCGGACTCGTCGCCGCGACCCAACTGATGGCGACCGCCGTCGTCACCCTGCTGCTGGCCAAGCGGGCCGCGCGGCCGGGGCGGGTGCTGATGACGCGCTTCGGTCTGGCGCTCGCGGGAGCCGGCTTCCTGGGCGCGGCGGCGGCCACCGGCCCGGTGACCCTGGTCCTGGCCAACCTGGTCCTCGGCGCGGGGCTCGGCGCGGTCTACGCGGCGGCCACGGCCGCGCTCGCCGCCACCGACGACGCCCCCGGCCTACGTGATCTACACCTCCGGCTCCACCGGACGCCCCAAGGGTGTTGTCGTCGAGCACCACTCGCTGGACGCCTACCTTGCCTGGGCCCGCGAGGCCTACGGCAGTGTGGCCGGCCGGGCGCTGGTCCACTCGCCGGTCTCCTTCGACCTCACCGTCACCGGCCTCTTCGCCCCGCTGACCAGCGGCGGCACCGTCCAGCTCATCGAACTCGACGACCAGGCGCCCACGGCCGGGGGGTTCGACCGTCCGAGCTTCGTCAAGGCGACCCCGAGCCACCTGGCCCTGCTGACCGCGCTGCCCGAGCGCTTCTCGCCCAGCGAGCAGTTGGTGCTCGGCGGCGAGTCCCTGATGGGCGAGGCGCTGGACGGGTGGCGGCAACGGCACCCGGGTGCCACCGTGATCAACGAGTACGGCCCGACCGAGACCACGGTCGGCTGCACCGAGTTCCGGATCGAGCCCGGAGACACCGCTCCCTCCGGTGTGATCACCATCGGGCGCCCGATCTGGAACACCCGGATGTACGTGCTGGACGAGTCCCTGCGCGCGCTGCCGGTCGGCGCCGGCGGTGAACTCTTCATCGCCGGTGACCTGGTGACCCGCGGTTATCTCGGTCGTCCCGGGCTGACCGCTGAGCGTTTCGTGCCGGATCCGTTCGGTGCGCCGGGTGGGCGGATGTACCGCACGGGTGATCTGGGCCGCTGGCAGTACGACGAGCGGGGTGAGGGGCGGCTGGAGTTCCTGGGCCGTACCGACGACCAGCTTCGCGGATGCCTTCGACGCGGCCTGTGCCCATCTCGACACCGAACTGCCGCGCCCGCTGCGGGAGGTGGTGTTCGGTGGGGACGCCGATCTGCTGAACCGTACGGAGTTCACCCAGCCCGCCCTGTTCGCCCTGGAAGTGGCCCTGTTCCGGCTGCTGGAGTCCTGGGGTGTACGTCCCGATGTGCTCGCCGGGCACTCCATCGGTGAGATCGCCGCCGCCCATGTGGCCGGGGTGTTCGACCTCGGTGACGCCTGCCGACTGGTGGCTGCGCGCGGCCGGTTGATGCAGGCCTTGCCCTCCGGCGGTTCCATGGTCGCGGTGCAGGCGGCGGAGGACGAAGTACTGCCCCTGCTGAACGACCGGGTCGGTATCGCCGCTGTCAACGGGCCGCGTTCGGTGGTCGTCTCGGGCGCCACCGACGCCGTAGAGGAGATCGCTGACCGCTTCCGCGCCCAGGACCGCAAGGTCACGGCTCTGCGGGTGAGCCATGCCTTCCACTCGCCGCTGATGGAGCCGATGCTGGCCGACTTCCGCAAGGTCGCCGAGAGCCTGGTCTATGAGCAGCCGAAGCTCTCCCTCGTCTCCACGGTGACCGGACAGGCCGTCACGGCCGACGAGTTGATGTCTCCCGACTACTGGGTGCGGCACGTCCGTCAGCCGGTCCGTTACGCCGACGCCGTGGGCGTCCTCGCCGAGCAGGGTGTTGGCCGCTACCTCGAACTCGGCCCCGACGGCACCCTCACCCGAAGAAAGCTGACAAACAGCCAGCACAACCAACCCGAGCAGCAGGCCGCCCACGACACCGCGGGCGGCCTGCTGCTCGACTCGGCTACAGACGACCGAGATACAGAACCCCAGCCAACCGGGGGGAACCGTACCCTCGCGAGCCCACCGACATGGAGCGTCAGCCGCCAACGGAAACGGCCCGTGCCGACCCGCTCGCCCCGAACAGATGGGCGGTAACCAGAGCGGGGGACGGCCTCGCTGTCCACCGACCTCTGTCTCCATGCCCGTCAGGACCGCCCAGACCGCCCGAACCGGCCGGCAGCGATTGCGGTAAGCCGGAATTGTCGACATGCCTGAACGCGGAATCCTCCCGAGGCCCGTGGCCCCATCCCGAGACCACTCTCTCCGGAGTCGTACCCATAGCGTGCCCGTAAGGACGGAAAGCCACGGTCAACAGCGGTGCATTCCCGACCTGTCCGACCGCCCCAAGGACCCGGTATCTGGGCTGGTCAGAGCCATGGAGCCCACCCAAGCGCCGTCGTTTCCCAAGCTGAGAGCGCGAGTTCGTTTCTCGTCACCCACTCCATGACGAAACCCCAGGTCAGCGACCTGGGGTTTGTTAGTTGTCTAGTTCATTTTTTGGGGGGGTGCCCTCCGCGTGACCTAAGGGGGCTACTGCCCGTCGGCGGCGACGTCCCAGTGCTCGATGATCTTTCCGTCGACCACGCGGAAGAGGTCCGCGACGACGTAGTCGGAGGCGGCCTGGGAAGCCGGCCTGCGGTACTTCGACACCGCACCGCACTACGGCCTCGGCCTCTCCGAACGACGCCTGGGCGCCGCCCTGCGAGCCCGCCCGCGTGACGAGTACGTCATCTCCTCCAAGGTGGGCAGACTCCTCGTCCCCAACGAACGTCCACGCGGCGTCGACACCGACGGCTTCGTCGTACGGGACGACCTGCGCCGGCAGTGGGACTTCAGCCGCGACGGCGTACTGCGCTCCATCGAGGACACGCTGGAACGCACCGGCCTGGACCGCCTCGACATCGTCTACCTGCACGATCCCGACGACCACTGGCGGCAGGCCGCCGAGGAGGCCATGCCCACCCTCGCCGACCTGCGCGACCAGGGCCTGATCGGCGCGATCGGCGCCGGCATGAACCAGTCGGCCATGCTCGCCCGCTTCCTGCGCGAGACCGCCGCCGACGTGGTCATGCTCGCCGGACGCTACACACTCCTGGACCAGTCGGCCCTGGACGACGTCCTGCCCACCGCGCGGGAACTCGGCAAGAGCGTGGTGGCGGTGGGCGTGTTCAACTCCGGACTGCTCTCCCGTGACCGGCCCACCGAGGGCATGAAGTACGACTACCAGGACGCCCCACCGGAACTCGTCGCCCGCGCCCGGACCATCGCCCAGATCTGCGAGGCGCACGGCACCACCCTGCCCGCCGCAGCGATCGCCTTCCCGCACACCCACCCCAGTATCATCAACGTCCCCGGGCGAGCTGACCAGCGCGGAGCGTGAGGAACTGCGCCGGCTGCGCAGAGAGAACCGCGAACAGCAGCAGACGATCGAGATCCTGAAAAAAGCGACGGCCTTCTTCGTGAAGGAGAGCGACCGGTGACCACGTTGTACCGGTTGATCCACGCGGAGAAGGCGAACTACCCGATCGTGCTGCTGTGCCGGGTGCTGCACGTGACCCGCTCCTCCTACTACGCCTGGCGCGAGGGCGAGGCCGCCCGCCGAGAGCGCCAGGCGGCCGACGACGCGCTCGCCCACGAGATCACCGTGCTCCACATCGCCTCCCGTCGCACCTACGGCGTCCCGCGCATCCACGCCGAACTACGCCGCCTGGGCCGGCGGGTGAACCGCAAGCGCATCGCCCGCGTCATGCGCGAGCGCAACATCCGCGGCGTCACCCGCCGCGAGCACCGCTCGCTGACCCGGCCGGACGCGAAGGCGAAGCCGGCCCCGGACCTGATCGGCCGCGACTTCCATGCCGAGCGTCCCGGCACCCGGCTGGTCGGCGACATCACCTACCTGCCCACCGTCGAGGGCTGGCTCTACCTCGCCTGCTGGCTGGACCTGGCCACCCGCGAGATCGTCGGCTACGCCATGGCCGACCACCACCGCGCCGAGCTCGTCGTCGACGCCCTCGACATGGCCCACGGCCGAGGCGGCCTGGAGCCCGGATGCGTGATGCACAGCGAGTAGGGTCGGCCACGCGGCGAGGTACCAGCTGCGAGCTGATCCTTTTCCGCGTGGCCTCCCTCCGAACCGGACGTGCGAGCTTTCCCCGCATCCGGCTCTCCAGTGGTGCTACTGAGCGATCGGCTGCTGATGGATCTCGGCGTGGCAGCGGTCGCAGACGATCAGGGTCTTCCGTCGTCTGGTCCGCATCGCCTCGACCCATCGGGGTGCGGCCGTGGAGCTGTATCGGTTGAGGTCGGAGAGTCGCCTGACGTGGTGGACGGTGATCCCGTCGTGCGACTCACACAGTTCACAGATGCCGGCGGTCAGCCGGGCGGTGAGCTGGCGTCCCTTTCTGGTCGGCCACGCTCCGTCGATGATCGGGCGGGCGTGTGTGCGCCGACGCAGAGGGATGCCGCCGAACCTGGCGGTGAACACCGCGCCCGAGGGTGCGCGTTGGACCGCTTCGAAGCACCGGCGTTTCCCGAACGGGGTATCGACGGTGCTCTTGAGGCGGTTTCGCATGACCCAGGGTGGGCGGCGGTGCTTGGCAGCCAGGGTCGAGAACATCGACCGTTCCATGTACTGGCGGAGCTTGTTCAGCCAGTTGATGTTCCCTGCCATCTGGAAATACTGGACGTAGCCGCGGTATTCCATCCCGAACGTGGCGACGATGTTGTGGTCGCTGGTGCGGATCAGGTCGTTGCGGATCAGAGGTTTGCCCTGTCCGCGCCCCCGGCGAGAACTACACCATGCAGGGCGTCGCCACGCTGGACGAGAAGAAGAAGCAGGCCCGGCTCCTCTTCGGCGGCTCCACGGGCAAGGGCCACATCACCTTCGCGGGCGTCCCGAAGAAGGTCTTCGGAAACCGCGTGCACGCCTGGGTGCGCGAGATCGAGTGGAGCGGCCAGCTGGGCGACTCCTCCGGCCCCAAGCTGCTCACCGAGACGAACCTGAAGGTCGGTGACGACGGCACGGTCGTCGTCGGCTTCGGCGACGGCGCGCTGCCGCAGCTGAAGGAGTCCTCGGCGTACGAGATCGTCCTCAGCCCCGCGGGGAAGGCGAAGAGCACGCAGTCACCGCCCGTGCGCCGGCAGGCCTCGTACGAGGCGGAGGACGCCGCCCACACCGGGTCCGGCTACTCGAAGAACGGTCCCGAAGGCTCCCCGCGCGACGTGTCGAAGTTCTACACCTCCGGCGGGTACGACGTCGGCGGCCTACGCACCGGCGCGGACCTCACGCTCGACTTCGCCGTCGACGTGCCCGAGGACGGCACCTACGACCTGAGCGTCTTCGCCAACTCCCTCAACACCTTCGACAAAGTGAAGGAACAGGGCCCCACCAACGTCTTCCTGCGCGTGGACGGCAAGCCGGACAGCGAGCAGGAACTGCATCTGCCGCTGGGCTACAAGTGGGTGGTGTGGGACCACACCGACACCAAGAACGGTCCGTCGCAGCAGCGGGTTATTCGGCAGGCCCTGGCCGTCGCCGGGCTGTCCGCTGCCGAGGTGGACGCCGTCGAGGCACATGGCACCGGGACCCGGCTCGGGGATCCGATCGAGGCGCAGGCGCTGCTCGCGACGTACGGCAAGGAGCGGCCCGCGGCCCGGCCGCTGTGGCTCGGTTCCGTCAAGTCGAACATCGGGCACACCCAGGCGGCTGCGGGTGTGGCTGGTGTGATCAAGATGGTGCAGGCCATGCGGCACGGAGTCCTTCCCGCCACCCTGCACGCCGAGGAGCCCACCGACCAGGTCGACTGGTCGTCCGGCACCGTCCAGCTTCTGACCGAGGCGCGGGAGTGGCCGGAGACCGACCGTCCGCGCCGGGCGGGCATCTCCGCCTTCGGGGTCAGCGGCACCAATGCGCACGTGATTCTGGAGCAGGTGTCCGAGCCCGAGTCCGACGGTGTGGCCGGGGCTGAGGAGTCGGGTTCGGGTCCGGTGGCGTGGGTGGTGTCGGCTCGCAGTGAGGCGGCGTTGCGGGAGCAGGCCGTACGGCTTGGCCAGCGGGTCGGGGCCGGTGACCGTCTGGCTTTGACGGATGTGGGGTTCTCGCTGGCGGCGGGTCGTTCGGTGTTCGAGCACCGGGTGGTGGTGACGGGCCGGGATCGCGGCGAGCTGCGAGGAGTACCTCGACTCGGAGAAGTACCAACTCCGCCCCCGCGACTGGGACGCGGCCGAACGCGACGGCCGAACGATCGCCCCGCTCATCACCTCCCTCAACGCGATCAGGCGGCGTCATCCGGCGCTGCACGCACTCAGGAACCTGCGCTTTCATCACCCCGACAACGACGCGGTGATCGCGTACAGCAAACGCGCGGGCTCGGACGCGGTTCTGGTGGTCGTCAACCTCGACCCCCGCCACACCCAGGAGGCCACGGTCTCGTTGGACATGCCGCAACTCGGCCTGGACTGGCATGAGTCGGTGCTGGTGCGCGATGAGCTCACCGGCGAGACCCACCGCTGGGGGAGGACGAACTTCGTGCGCCTGGAACCCGGGCGGGCACCCGCGCACATCTTCCACGTCCAGTTCCCCGCCGAGCGCACGTCTTCCTCGGCCCGGAGCGGAGGGTCCGGAACGCCATGACCATGAACAAACCCATCCCGGACACCTTCGAGGACACCCCGCAGAAGGACCGGGACCCGGACTGGTTCAAACGCGCCGTCTTCTACGAAGTCCTCGTCCGCTCCTTCCAGGACAGCGACGGCGACGGCATCGGCGACCTCAAGGGCCTGACCGCCAAACTCGACTATCTGCAGTGGCTCGGCATCGACTGCATCTGGCTCCCGCCCTTCTTCAAGAGGAGTACCTCGACTCGGAGAAGTACCAACTCCGCCCCCGCGACTGGGACGCGGCCGAACGCGACGGCCGAACGATCGCCCCCCTGCTCGGCAAGCTCAACGCGATCCGTCGGCGGAGTCCGGCGCTGCGCCAGTTGCGTGACCTGCACTTTCACCACGCCGACCAGGAAGCAGTGATCATCTATTCGAAACGTGCGGGCTCGAACACGGTTCTGGTGGTCGTCAACCTCGACCCCCACCACACCCAGGAGGCCACGGTCTCGTTGGACATGCCGCAACTCGGCCTGGACTGGCATGAGTCGGTGCTGGTGCGCGATGAGCTCACCGGCGAGGTCTACACCTGGGGCAGGAGCAACTATGTACGTCTCGAACCGGGCCGCGCGCCCGCTCACGTACTGACCGTCCTGCGACCGTCCAACCCGCAGATCGGAGGGTCACCCGCAAAATGATCGTCAACGAGCCCGTTCCGGACACCTTCGAGGACACGCCGCAGAAGGACCGGGACCCGGACTGGTTCAAACGCGCCGTCTTCTACGAAGTCCTCGTCCGCTCCTTCCAGGACAGCAACGGCGACGGCGTAGGCGACCTCAAGGGCCTGACCGCCAAACTCGACTATCTGCAGTGGCTCGGCATCGACTGCATCTGGCTCCCGCCCTTCTTCAACTGGGCGCCGGCACGGTCAAGGACCACGTCAGCGCCATCTTCACCAAGCTGCGGGTGACGAGCCGGGTGCAGGCCGCGCTGCTCGCGCAGCGGGCCGGACTGCTCGACGCGCGCCCGCAGCCGAAGGCCGGACGATGAGCCCCACCCCCGCACCGTGGAAGCGGGTTCCCGCGCCGGTCATCGACATCGTCCTGGTGGCGGTGGCGGCCGTGGACATCTGGCTGAACATGTGGGAGCACACGCGCCTCGGTGTCGCGCTGGCCGCGGTCGGCTGCGCCGCGCTGGCCTTCCGGCGCAGATTCCCGCTCGGCGTCTTCCTGCTCACCCTGCCGGTCGCGCTGACGCAGGATGTCGCCGTCGCTGTGCTCGTGGCGCTGTTCACTCTGGCCGAACGCTCCCGCAACCGCCCTCTCCTCGCGGTATGCGTCGCCCTGTCCGCCTTCGCGAGCAGCATTCCGTGGCCCTTGGTCAGCATCGCCCGAGGTCGGTCGGACCATGACGCTGATCGCCCTGGTGTACGGCCTGGCCACCTCTTCCGCCCCGGTCCTGTTCGGTCAACTCCTCCAGGCGCAACGGGACTTGGCGCGGCGGCTGGCCGAGATCGAGGAGGCCAGGGAACACGAGCGGACCCTGCACGCCCAGGCCGTGCTCGCCCGCGAACGCGTGCGCGAGCAGCCCACCGCCCACCAGCTGCTCACCGAACTGTCCATGTTCGCGCTCCGGACACCACGGCTGCAGGAGGCCCTTGAGGGCCACTACGGCGAGGTGGCGGCCGTGACGACGAAGCTGGTGACCGAGGCGGCCGAGCGCACCGGTCACCAGCTCGCCCAGCCGGCGGAGACCCTCGCCCGGTTCTTCCTGGCCGGCTTCGACGGCCTCTCGGCGCAGCATCTCTCACTGCCCGACGAGGAAGCCGAGCTCACCTGTCTGCAGGCCCTGGTCTCCGCTGTCGTCGCTCTCGCCGGAGGCCGAATGGAGCTCGTGACCATGCCGACGAGCTGACGGCAGGGCGGAACAGGCCGGCCTCGCCGTGGAGCAGCGTCTGCGCCCCGTGGCCAAGGCAACCGGTCCTCAACGCACAGGCAGCCGCTGCCCCTGACATCGGACAGGGGCAGCGGCTGTTCCGCGAGGTCGGGACGGTGTCTTCAGACCGTCGGCACGCGTCCGGGCTGCGGTTCGTCGGCGGCCTCGCCACTGGCCACCGTCATCCTCAGCAGGGGCAGCGAGGCGATGAAGGTGCCGATCGCCAGGACGGGACTCAGTACGCCGGCCCCGGCACCGTCGAGAATGGCGCCGACGGCCAACGGTCCGACACCCCGGTGCTCGAACACCGAACGACCCGCCGCCAGCGAGAACCCCACATCCACCAGGTCCAGCGCCTCATCAGCCTCAACCCGCTGACCAAGCCGCACGGCCTGCCCCCGCAACGCCGACTCACTCCGCCCCGACACCACCCACGCCACCGGACCCGAACCCGACTCCTCAGCTTCAGGTCCCTCTTCGTCCACAGACTGCGGAGCCTGCTCCAGAATCACGTGCGCGTTCGTCCCACTGACGCCGAAGGCGGACACACCGACCCGGCGCGGACGATCGGCCTCCGGCCACTCCCGGGCGTGGCTCAGCAGTTCCACCGAACCACTGGACCAGTCGACCTGATCCGTGCGCTCCTCCGCATGCAGGGTGGCGGGCAGCACGCCGTGTCGCATGGCCTGCACCATCTTGATCACACCAGCCACACCCGCAGCCGCCTGCGTGTGGCCGATGTTCGACTTGACGGAACCGAGCCACAGCGGCCGGCCCTCGGGACGGCCCTGCCCATACGTAGCCAGCAGAGCCTGAGCCTCGATCGGATCCCCGAGACGAGTACCCGTGCCGTGCGCCTCGACGGCGTCCACCTCGGCAGCGGACAGCCCGGCGACGGCCAGGGCCTGCCGAATAACCCGCTGCTGCGACGGACCGTTGCGTGAGTCAGCTCAAGAAGGGTGACCTGCTGATCGACTACCGCGAGGATGACGGCGATTTCCGTCACGTAGTGATCTTCGAGAAGTGGGCCAACGCGTCGCACAGCGCCTACTGGGGGTACGAACAGCGCAATAAGTACGGCACGACCCACCGGCAGCTCAGCTACGGGATCGGCAATGACAACTACGACCCCTTCCGCCCGGTCAAGCTGGGTAATGGCGGTGGCGGCGGGCAGCTCCCGTCCCCGAGTGTCTCCTGGCCGATCCTCCAGAACGGCTCCCAGGGTGCGGACGTGCGGTCCGCCCAGCAGCTGCTGATCGGGCGGGGTTACTCGCTCGAGGCCGACGGCGTCTTCGGCCCGAAGACCCGCTCCGCGGTGATCCAGTTCCAGAAGTCCCGGTCCCTGGCCGCTGACGGCGTCATCGGCCCGAACACCTGGTCCAAGCTGATCACGACGGTGCAGTACGGCTCGTCCGGCCAGGCGGTGAAGGCAGCGCAGACGCAGCTGAACGTCTACGGCTACGGCCTCGTGGCCGACGGCGCGTTCGGCTCGAGGACGAAGTCGGCGGTGGTCGACTTCCAGAAGAAGCACCACTTGCAGGTCGACGGCGTCATCGGCCCGCAGACCTGGCGCGCCCTGCTCTATCGGTCACCAGGGAATATTTAGGCTTAGCGGGTGGTCCCGCCAGATTCACACGGGATTTCTCGGGCCCCGTGCTACTTGGGTGTCTCTCAAACGAGCCGTCAATGTTTCAGCTACGGGGGTCTTACCCTCTACGCCGGACCTTTCGCATGTCCTTCGCCTACATCAACGGTTTCTGACTCGCCTCACAGCCGGCAGACTGTGAAAGAGAGATCCCACAACCCCGTATACGCAACCCCTGCCGGGTCTCACACGCATACGGTTTGGCCTCATCCAGTTTCGCTCGCCACTACTCCCGGAATCACGGTTGTTTTCTCTTCCTGCGGGTACTGAGATGTTTCACTTCCCCGCGTTCCCTCCACTTGCCCTATGTGTTCAGGCAAGGGTGACAGCCCATGACGACTGCCGGGTTTCCCCATTCGGACACCCCCGGATCAAAGCCTGGTTGACGACTCCCCGGGGCCTATCGCGGCCTCCCACGTCCTTCATCGGTTCCTGGTGCCAAGGCATCCACCGTGCGCCCTTAAAAACTTGGCCACAGATGCTCGCGTCCACTGTGCAGTTCTCAAACAACGACCAACCACCCACCACCCCGAACCAACAGGTCCGAGTTCACTGGGGCCGGCAGTCCAGTCCGGACTGTGCCTCGACGCCAACGCCGGCGGCACCGCCAACGGCACCAGGATCACCCTCTGGTCCTGCCACGGCGGCACCAACCAGCAGTGGAGCCGTCGTTGAGCGGCGGCGCCGTCCTTCTACCTGCCGAACAGAGAAGATTCCCCACGATGTCTCGTCGATCGCCCATGTTCACTCGGCGCAGACTCCTCGCGGCTGCCGGACCAGCTGGGGCCTCCGCGGCCACCGGCTTGCTTTCGTGTCGGCGATGCCTGGGCAGCTGACGGGCCCTCCAGCTACACACCGACCTGGCCGTCGGTCGGACCCGGCGTTCATTGCGCCGGGCGTCCCGGCCTGCTCGTGAGCACGTACTCGGCCATGCCCGCACCGGAGCGCGGCACAGCCTGACGTCAGCCATACCCGGCCTGGGAACTCGGAAGGGCCACCGCACAGTGGCAGGTGGCCCTTCCAGCGTGCCGCGTCAGCTCAGGGCAGGGTCCATTTCTGGTTGGCTCCGCCGTGGCAGGACCACAGGTGCACGAGGGTGCCGTCCGAGGAGTTGGCGCCCGACACGTCCAGGCACTTGCCCGACTGCGGGTTCCGCAGCGACCCGTCCGGGTACGCCTGCCAGTTCTGGTTCCACACCCCCGCCACATGCGCCGCCGCGATCTCACCGATCGAATGCCCGGCCAGCACATCAGGCCGAACCCCCCACGACTCCAACAACCGGAACAGCGCCACCTCAAGCGCAAACAGCGCCGGCTGCGTGAACTCCGTCCGGTTCAACAGCTCGGCATCGTCACCGAAGACGATCTCGCGCAGGTCGAACGGCAACTCCGCGTCCACGGCATCGAACACCTCCGCGAAGACCGGATACGCCTCATACAACTCCCGGCCCATACCAAGCCGTTGAGACCCCTGCCCCGCGAACACAAACGCCGTACGCCCCCGCAGGACCGCACCCCGGACCACCCGCGCATCCGCCTCACCCGACGCCAACGCGGCCAGCCCGCCCCGCAGATCCTCCACACCCGAACCCACCACCACCGCACGGTCCTCGAACACCGACCGCGTCAACGCCAGCGACAACCCCACATCAGCCGCAGAACCAGCACCGTCCACCACCTCCAGCAACCGCGCCGCCTGCGCCCGCAAAGCCCCCTCACCCCGCCCCGACACCGGCCACACCACAACACCGGCACCGGCACCGGCACCGGCACCGACGCTCGGCTCCTCCGCGTCCCCCTCACCGGCCTCGCCGACAACGTCACCGCCGTCGCCGCCGCCCCCGAAGTGATCCGCTGGCGCGGTTGACCGGGTGCGTCGTCGGCGAGGGTCGGGAAAGCATCGGCGTGCTCAGAGATAGAGACGTTCGTTGGTCTTCAGACCGTTCTCCCGGCAGTAGTTCTCGTAGTGATCGATGAACCAGAACACGTCCACCGTCTCCATCACGCGGTCCTCCTCGTCGAGGAACTCCAGCGGACCGTTGAGCCAGAACATCGTCTTCATCCCGTGCTCGGAGTAGAGGGTATGGCTGCGCCCCGGGCTCTCCCGGACGAAGTCCCCGGGCTTCCCGACCCAGTCGTACTCCAGGTAGCGCCAGCTGCCTTCGAGGACGTAGCCGGAGACCGGGCCACGATGCCGGTGGCGGCCCAGCGTGCCGCCCTCCTGCACCCACAGCACGTTGGCGGCGCTGCTGCCGCGAACATCAAAGGTGAGGTGCTTGATGAACACGTTGGGCACGAACGGCACCCACGGGCTGCTGTCCTCGCTGATGTACCCCTCCTCCAAGGCGTACTTGTCCCGCATGCGGTCCACGCGCGCCTCGGTCGCGACGTACTGCGCCATGATCTCTTCGGACGTTGTTCTGTCCCGGGAGGTTGTGGACGGGTGAGCCAGGTCTCGGCTGAGGGATCTTGAACAGGTGAGGGCCTTCCGGTTCGGTGTGGATTGCGACGTCTACACCTGACCGAAAGGCCCTCGTGCCCCACCGTAATGCACCCCTGACCGAGACCGGCCGTCTGCGCCTGGCCCGCTGCGTGGTCGAGGACAGCTGGCCACTCAGGCGCGCCGCGGAACGCTTCCAGGTCTCACCCACCACGGCCCAGCGCTGGGCCGACCGCTACAGGCAGTTCGGCGAGGCCGGCATGAGCGACCGGTCCTCGCGCCCGCACGCCAGCCCGCGCCGCACCCCGACCCGCACCGAGCGCCGGATCATCAAGGTCCGGCTCCTGCGCCGCTGGGGACCGGCCCGCATCGCCCACCTGCTGCACCTGGTGCCCTCGACCGTGCACCGTGTCCTGACCCGCTTCGGCCTGGCCCGGCTCACGCACCTGGACCGGGCAACGGGCCGCGTCATACGCCGCTATGAACGCGGCAGGCCCGGCGAGCTGGTGCATGTCGACATCAAGAAGCTCGGCAACATCCCCGACGGCGGCGGCCACAAAGTCCTCGGCCGCCCAACCAGACCCTCAAGGTGGTCGAATGGCCCGCCCGGAACGTCGGCTTCGTGCGGCTCCAGGCGAAAGCGGCCACCGGCGGCTACGCCAACATCAGCGGCGTCCAGATCGGCGGCCGGACGGCCAAGCCGGCCCTGCTGTCCACCACGCTGCCGGGTGACGGCACCGTCTACCGGCTGGTCGCCCGGCACAGCGGCAAGGCCGCCGACGTGGAGCGCGGGGGCACGGCGAACGGCACCAACGTCCTGCAGTGGCCCTGGCTCAACAAGGCGAACCAGAAGTGGACCTTCGCCAAGACCGGCGACGGCTACTACGAGATCAAGGGTGTGGGCAGCGGCAAGCTCCTGGAGGTCACGGGTCTCTCCCGCGCCGACGGCGGCAACGTGGCCATCTGGGGGGACGCCAACGCCCCCCAGCAGCACTGGGCCGTCACACCCACCGGTGACGGCCACTACTTCCTCATCAACCGCTTCAGCGGGCTCTGCCTCGCCGTCGACGAGGGCAGCACCGCCGACGGAGCCAACATCGAGCAGCAACCGTACGCGTCACTGACGCGGCAGCAGTGGCAGATCATCGCCGTCTGACGATCCCGACGACGGCGGCGTCCAGTTGGGACTTGGCGCCGGGGTAGTCGCACTTTCCGCCGTTGATCAAAGACTCGGTGGTCTCAGCGGTGCAGCCCAGACGTATGTGCTTCAGTCCGGGAGTGCGCTGCTTGAGCTGCGCGTAGAGCTGGTCGGTGTAGGCGAGGTCGGTGTCCTTGTCGACGTCCGGCTGGTAGCCGGTGGTCATGGAGTCGCCGAGCGAGATGTAGTACGTGGTGTCCTTGCCGTCGGCCGCCTCGGCGGCGGCGGCCAGTCCGGGCGTGCCCAGCACGATCGCCATGGCAGAGACGGCCAGCGGGGGGACGAAACGCGGAAGGGATCTCATAACTTACGTGCGCTTTCCAGTTGTTGGGGGGGGCTGCCGAAAGGCACTGGTGTGAGACGTGGTTGGCAGCAGCGACTCTCATCCGCAGTGATTTTCGGGCATCCGAAGAAAGCCTTGGTGAAGGCATAGGGGGGTCTGCCTCCGCGAGACCGCGGGATTTGCCCGACTTCACTTCGGAGACACGGACGTCAATCTAGCAGGCTGAAAACCGCCTTGGGTATGGGAAGATCCGCCTTCGCCACCGGTGTTCCTCCTGATATCTGCGCATTTCACCGCTACACCAGGAATTCCGATCTCCCCTACCACACTCTAGTCTGCCCGTATCGAATGCAGACCCGGGGTTAAGCCCCGGGCTTTCACATCCGACGCGACAGACCGCCTACGAGCTCTTTACGCCCAATAATTCCGGACAACGCTCGCGCCCTACGTATTACCGCGGCTGCTGGCACGTAGTTAGCCGGCGCTTCTTCTGCAGGTACCGTCACTTGCGCTTCTTCCCTGCTGAAAGAGGTTTACAACCCGAAGGCCGTCATCCCTCACGCGGCGTCGCTGCATCAGGCTTGCGCCCATTGTGCAATATTCCCCACTGCTGCCTCCCGTAGGAGTCTGGGCCGTGTCTCAGTCCCAGTGTGGCCGGTCGCCCTCTCAGGCCGGCTACCCGTCGTCGCCTTGGTGAGCCGTTACCTCACCAACAAGCTGATAGGCCGCGGGCTCATCCTTCACCGCCGGAGCTTTCCACCACCAGGCCATGCGGCCAGTGGTTGTATCCGGTATTAGTCCTCCAGGGTGACTTCCTTCGCCTCGCGCAGCACGCCGATGGCGATCTCCTCACCCAGCCGCACCGCCTCCGTGAAGTCGGTGCGCCAGTGCACGCCGGCCATGTTGCGGCCCGTGGCGATGTTCGCGGCGACCTTGTTCAGCTCGCCACCGACCGTGAGCCGCCCGGCGTCCGGACCGGTGTACGGCTCCAGGGCGGTGCCGTCGGTGCTGGGCACCACCGGGTCGGACAGGACATACGACTCGTCGAACCACGCCTTCAGGATCGTCACACACGCACCCGCCACCGTGGCGTGCCCGGAACCGTACGAGGGATGGGTCGGGCTGCCCTCCGGGAACGCCTGCGGCAGCAGGTAGCTGCCGTACTTCTCGAACACCCGCTTGACCGCGACGGAGTCCAGCACCTCACCGTCGATCGGGTACTCACGCTGCCCACGCAGCTGCTGGTGGACCCGGCCACCGAACTCCTCCGGCCGCAACCGCCGGTGCACGAACCACTTCTGGAACCAGACCGCTTTCAGGGCGCGGGTGGCGACGGTCGTCGCGACCGCGAGCGGCGGCGAGGCCGTGGAGACCGTCCGCCGGGAGCGGCCGGACGTGGTGCTGCTGGACATACGGATGCCGGACGTCGACGGGCTGACCGTCCTGCGCGAGCTGCGGACGATGCCGGACGCCCCGGTGGTGGCGATGCTGACCACGTTCGACGCCGACGAGTACGTCCTGACCGCGCTGCACTGCGGCGCGGCCGGTTTCCTGCTCAAGGACACCGAACCGGAGCAACTCGCCCCTTTGGTACGCACCCTGGCCGCGGGCGGCGTGGTGCTCTCCCCCAAGGCGTCCCGGACCCTGCTGCACAGCCACCCCGGCACCGAGGCGGCCGTCGACGAGGACGCGGCCCGGGTCCGGCTGCTGACCGCCCGCGAGCGCGACGTCCTCGTCCTGGTGGCGGAGGGGATGTCGAACGCCGACATCGGGGCCCGCATCCACCTGGGCGCCGGCACGGTCAAGGACCACGTCAGCGCCATCTTCACCAAGCTGCGGGTGACGAGCCGGGTGCAGGCCGCGCTGCTACCGCCGTCGAGCTCGTCGTGGACGGCGAAGTGGTGCGCAGCGCCACCGGAAAGGACGCCGAGGCTCTCAACTGGGCCTCCTGGGAGGTCAGCGCCCTCGCCGGCAAGAAGGCGCGGATCAGAATCGTCGACGACAACACCGGCGGCTGGGGCCACCTCAACGTCGACCACATCGTGCTGTCCGACGCCTTGGCCCAGCCCGTCTCCCAGGAGACGTCCGTCAATCTGCTCGTCGACGGCGAGATCGTCCGCAGTGCCACCGGCACCGACAGCGAGACCCTGGACTGGGCCTCCTTCGACCTGCGTCCCTACGCCGGCAAGAAGGCGCGGATCCAGGTCGTCGACATGAACACCGGCGGCTGGGGCCACGTCATGGCCGACGAGTTCACCGCCGCCGAGAAGCCCGCCAAGTCCGTCGTACAGCGCGCCGACTGGGCCGACTACGGCAAGGACTACTACGCGGCGGTGTCCTGGGAGAACGCCCCGGGCGGCAAGCGGTACATGATCGGCTGGATGAACAACTGGGACTACGCAGGAGGCCCAGTTGAGAGCCTCGGCGTCCTTTCCGGTGGCGCTGCGCACCACTTCGCCGTCCACGACGAGCTCGACGGCGGTGGCGTTGTCGGTGCGGGCCGGGTGGTTGCCGCCGCCGATGAGGAAGTTGACGTACTTCTTGTCGATGGTGAACTCGGGCGACGTGAGGGTGCCGGTGGTGGAGTCGCCGTTCAGGAAGGTGTTGACCAGGCCGCTGCCCAGGTAGCCGGACACCTGTTGCTGGCCGGGGAGGGTGCCGGGAGCCGGTGCGGTGCCGAAAGCGTCCCCGGCCGCCGTCCAGTTGCCGTACGTTCCGCCTTCGAAGTCGGCGAGGACCGTGCCTTCGGGCGAAGTGCCGTCCATAACGGTTCCGGCTTCGTGCGGATGCCGCCCACCACCGATCTTGAAGTTCAAGTACGGGCTGTCGACGGAGAATTCGGGGGAGGTGAGGGTGCCGGTGGTGCCGTCGCCGCCGTGGAAGCTGTTGGCGAGGCCCTTGCCGTCGAAGCCGGAGATCCTTGCTCGATTCGGCTCCGGCAAGCGATTACTCGAGCCGCCGCTCTGGTTGTTCCTCCTCCTCGTCGAACAAATACACATCGCCGACCGCGATGTTGACCTCGACGACTTCCAGACCGGTCATCCGCTCGATGGCAGCGATCACGTTCTCTCTGACGTCGCCCGCGACCTCGATGATGGAGACGCCGTACTCGACGACGATCTCCAGGTCGACCGCGGTCTGTACCTCGCCGACCTCGACCTTCACCCCGCTGGTGACGGACTTCCCGCCGGCACCGGGCATACGTTCACGCATGGCCCCCATGCCACGGGCGAACCCACCGCCCATCGCATGGACGCCCGGCACATCCCGGGCCGCCAGCCCGGCGATCTTCGCCACCACACCGTCGGCGATCGTTGTGCGGCCACGTGAATCCGGATCGCTTCCGTGCGGCACCCCTGCCCTGTTCCCGCCGCGCTCGCCCAATGATCCCGCGCGAGGGGTCTCGGTCCGGTTCGGCAGTCCGGTATC